>JBILUT010000014.1:0-10226 GCA_044370875.1 Polaromonas sp.
CATCAGCTGGCCGGTGACACCGGTCGGCTTGCGCCCCCCAGTGTCAGTGTCAGCTACAAGTTGCTGCAGGTCGGGCGATGCCTTCTCAAGATCGGACGCCATGTGTATCCCTCAAGGCTTTTTCGTGCTGCATGAAAAAGGGCGAAGCGCGCTTCGCCCTCGCAGACTGCGTGCGGGTCGGCTTACTTGACCCAGCCTTTTTCTTTGTAGTAGCGCAGGGCGCCTTCATGCAGGGGAGCGCTCAGGCCATCCTTGATCATGTTGGCGGGGTTCAGATTGGCCAGGGCCGGGTGCAGCTTCTTGAACTCGTCAAAGTTCTCGAAGACAGCCCGGGTGATCTGATAGACCGTTTCGGGCGGAGTCTTGGCTGACGTCACCACCGTGGCCAGCACGCCGTAGGTGTTGGTGGCCTGCGGGTTGTTTGGGTACAAGCCTCCCGGGATGGTGACTTTGGCGTAGTAGGGCTTTTCGGCCACCAGCTTGTCGATGAAAGGCCCGGTCAGGGACACCAGTTTGGCACCGCATGAGGTGGTCGGATCCTGGATGTTGGCGCTGGGATGCCCCACCGCGTAGTAAAACCCGTCGATCTTGCCATCGCACAGTGCGGGCCCATGCTCATCGGCCTTGAGCTCAGAGGCCAGCGAGAAGTCGGTGGTTTTCCAGCCCAGGGCGCCCAGCATCTCTTCCATGGATGCACGGGTTCCCGAACCGGGGTTGCCGATGTTGAAACGCTTGCCCTTGAAATCTTCAAACCGGGCGATATTGGCTTCTTTGCGAGCCACCACGGTGAAGGGCTCTGGATGGACCGCAAAGACCGCGCGCATTTCGCTGTAGGCCGCGCCCTTGAACTGGTTAACACCCTTGACCGCATTGAACTGTACGTCCGATTGGGTAAAGCCAAAGTCCAGTTCTCCAGCTTTGATGGTGTTGACATTGAACACCGAACCCCCGGTGGACTCGACCGAGCAGCGGATTCCGTGCTTGGCCCGGTCCTTGTTGACCAGTCGGCAAATGGCGCCGCCCGCGGCGTAGTACACCCCGGTCACCCCCCCTGTGCCAATGGTGACGAATTTCTGCTGCGCATAAAGAGGCGCGCTGCTTAGCGAGGCCGCAAAGGCGGCAGACACCGCCAGGGCTTTGAGGACAAACTTTGCAGTCATTGGGCTACTCCTTGTTGAAAAAAATCAGACAGATGCAAGGGCTGTTTCAATGGCCTCATGCAGACGCTCGGCAATAAGGCCCAGCTCTGCATCCGAGGTGATGAACGGCGGGGCCAACAGCACATGATCACCATAACGCCCATCGACCGTGCCGCCCATTGGGTAAACCATTAATCCGCGAGAAAAAGCCTCGCGCTTGATGCGGGCGTGCAGCCTGAGCTTGGGGTCGAAGGGGGTTTTCTGCAGGCGGTCCTGCACCAGTTCCACCCCCCAGAACAGGCCGCGGCCACGGATATCGCCAACATTCGGATGCCCGCCCAGGCGGCTCTGTATCAGGCCTTGCAAGCGAGTGCCGGCCTCTTGCACGCGGGCCAGCAGGCCATCGCGTTCGATCACCTTCTGTACGGCGAGCGCTGCTGCGCACGCTGCGGCGTGACCCAGATAGGTGTGTCCGTGCTGGAAGAAGCCGCTGCCTGCGGACATGGCCTCCACCATCTTGCCTTGTGCCAGTACCGCACCGATGGGCTGATACCCGCCGCCCAGGCCTTTGGCGATAGCCAGAAGATCGGGGCTTACTCCTTCAAATTCACACGCATGCAGGGTACCCGTACGGCCCATGCCACACATCACCTCATCGAGGATCAGCAGGACGCCATGGCGATCGCAGACTTCGCGCACAGCCTTGAAGTAACCGGGCACAGGCACCAGCACGCCGGCGGTAGCGCCGCCTAGGGTTTCGGCCACAAAAGCGATCACCTGATCGGCCCCCAGCCGGGTGATGGTGGCATCGAGCTCTTCGGCCAGGCGCTTGACATACGCGTCGGATGTTTCGGTGGCCGCTTGTTCGCGATAGGGGTAGCAGGGCGAGACATGCGTGACATCAATCAGCAGCGGGGCAAACGGCGCGCGCCGCCAGGCATTACCCCCCACAGCCAGGGCCCCAAGGGTATTGCCGTGGTAGCTCTGTCGGCGCGCAATAAAGTGCCGGCGCTGCGGCTGCCCGATCTCAACAAAGTACTGGCGGGCCATCTTCATGGCCGCCTCCATGGCCTCGGATCCGCCGCTGACAAAATAAGCGTGGCTCATCCCTGTTGGTGCGGTATCGACCAGCCGATTGGCCAGTTCTTCGGCCACGGAGGTCGTGAAAAAACTGGTGTGTGCATATGCCAGCGCGTCGATCTGCGCGTGCATGGCGGCCAGGACATCCGGATGACTATGGCCCAGGCAGGATACGGCTGCACCACCGGATGCATCTAGATACTGCTTGCCTGCGGCGTCTGTCAGGTAGACGCCCTTGCCGCTGGTGGCAACGGGTGGTGTGTGCTGGAGCTGGCGGTGAAGAACGCGGGTCGTGGTCATGCGGGCTCCCGGGCTGAGGTGACAGGCAGTGTACGGAAGGTCAATGCCTCCCGAAGCGCTTTGACCGACATGCTATAGCGAAAATCCAGGGACTCGGTTGATCAGAGCCTCCCCTCTTGTCTGCAGTCTGCTCTCAGGCCGCCTCAATGACTTTAAGATGTTGGCGCTTCACAGCCCGGCCAGTTGATTGGCTTGGGGTTAATCAAAAAAATCGAGAGGCTGTATGAAAACTTGTTTGGGTAGTTCGCGCGCATGGAAACGCCTCATGGCTTTGCCGGCGGTTTGCTCTGTAGCATGGCTGGCCGGTTGTGCCGGCACGCCCAGCGCCCCCAAAGAGGCAGCGCCTTTGGCCGCAGCTTGCCCCGAGGGTGTTCCCGCAGGGGTGCGGTGCTTGCGCGGAACCGATTCGGCCGGCTCGCATTATTTGATCGCTGTCCCCCAAAAGTGGAGCGGTGTTCTGGTCGTCCACGCGCATGGTGGCCCTTCCTTGGGCGAGCCCAAGCCCAGTCGGGCCGATGAGGACATCAAGCGCTGGGCCATCACCCTGTCCGAAGGTCATGCCTGGGCAGGATCTGTTTTTCGGCAAGGAGGATTTGCGGTGACATCGGCCGCACAGGATACAGAGCGCGTGCGGCGCATCTTTATCGATCACGTAGCGGTACCGCGGCGCACGCTCCTGCATGGCCAGTCTTGGGGCGCCATGGTTGCGACGCGAGCCGCTGAACTCTTCCCCAAATCATGGGAGGGCATCTTGCTCACCAGCGGCGTGGTTGCCGGGCCCATGACCTATGACTTCCGTCTGGATCTTCGGGCCATCTACCAGTTTTTGTGCAACAACCATCCTCGGCCCGATGAGCCCCAATACCCCTTGCCAATCGGGCTGCCTGCCGACAGCAAGTTTTCTAACGCCGATCTGGCGGCCCGCGCCGATGAGTGTCTGGGTACGCGAAGACCTGCCGCACAACGCACCGCTGAGCAGGCCCGCAAGCTCAAAACCATCGTAGATGTGATCAAGATCCCGGAGAGCTCGGTGCTTGGCCATCTCAATTGGGGCACCTTTGCGCTGCAAGACGTGGTGAACAAGAATGGCGGTGTGAGCCCTCTCGGGAACTCCGGCGTTCGCTATGTGGGTTCGGTCGATGATGCTGCCTTGAATGCGGCCGTTCCGCGCTTTAAGGCAGATCCCCAGGCCGTTGCCCGGTTTGCGGCTGATGTGGACCATCAGGGGCGCTTTGCGGTTCCCGTGATCTCGGCGCATGGGATCGGCGATTCAACGGTTTTTGTCGAGGGCCAAGACACCCTGCGTCAGCGCATGGTGGCCGCCGGCCATGGGTCGCGACTGGTGCAAGCTTTTGTCAATTCCAGCGAGCACAGTTATTGGGGCGATGCGATGTATCCGCCCCTGTTTGAGGCCTTGCTGCGCTGGGTTGAAGCGGGCGAGAAGCCCAGCCCTCAGTCGATTGCCGACCGGTGCGTGGCGCTGCGACCGGCCTCGCCCAAAGACTGTCTGTACCGGACCGATTACACGCCGCGGCCCTTGGCCAGCCGTATCGCTCCGCGTTGAAAGAGTTTGTGTAAAGCAAACGGATGCCGCTTGAGATCGCCGCCCATCGATCTATGCTCGTTTGATGCGGGCGGTTCCTGATGGTCCGAAACGCAGCACAAAGGCGCCTTGCGCTGAGCGGCACCCACTTGCGAGAGATCAACAGCATGACGCGCACTGACAAACTGCGAATCTGGGCGCAAGACCTCAAGCGCGACAGCGTCACCCTGTGGTTTGCCGCAAAGAGCCCATCCACACCCTGGTACGCCAAGGCGCTTGGCCTGTTTGTGGTGGCCTATGCGCTCAGCCCCATTGATCTAATTCCAGATTTCATCCCGGTGCTTGGATACGTCGACGACGTTTTGCTGCTGCCGGCGCTGATTTGGCTGGCTGTCAAATGGCTACCCGCGCATGTCTTGCAAGACTGCCGCCGTCAAGCTGATGCATGGATGCAGGCGCAGGGCCGCAAGCCCCGTAGCCGGGCTGGGGTGGTGTTGGTGGTTGCCGTGTGGATGGTGGCCATTGGGCTGATCTACAGGGCGCTTTCGAGCGGTTAAGATAGGTCGGCAGGCTATTAAAACAACGTCCTTTGCTCCACCGTCCGGGACCCATTGATGAGAAAGTCGACTGCCGGGGAATCCATGCAAGCTTCGCCCGGTTCTGCGCTCGATAGTTTCGACCCAATCCGCCAGGTTCTCTGGTCGCGTCCTGGCTTTCTGATCCGCCGGCTCAACCAGATTCACTACGCTCTTTTTTCTGAAGAGTGCAAAGAGCACAACATCACGCCGGTGCAGTTTGGCATCCTGACGGCGCTCTCGCTCAAGCCAGGTCTGGACCAGACCGAGATCGGTACCGAGCTGGGCCTCGATCGCACCACCACCGCCGACGTGCTCAAGCGGCTAGAAGAGAAAAATCTGATTGAGCGCCGCCCGCATCCGGCTGACAAGCGTTCGCGTCAATCCTTGATCACTGAAGAGGGCTTTCGGGTGATGAAGCTGTTGCATGCGCACATGCATTCGGCGCAGCAGCGCTTACTCTCGCCGCTGTCGCAGCGCGACCAGCAAACCTTCCTGAAGCTGCTGGGTACGCTGGTCGAGGCCAACAATGAGTACTCGCGCGCGCCGGCCCGTTCCTCTTTGTAGGCGCTGCTGCCTGGCTAACCGGTGACGCGCAGCGCGCTGTCGCGGTCCATCAAGATGGCGTACTTCTGGCCCATGTCGAACAGATTGGCCTCGTGCGGCCCCATGGCGCGGTCGCCCACGCAGTCTGTGACCACCAGCGGCCTAAAGCCCCAGGACATGGCGTCGACCACGCTGGCGCGCACGCAGCCGCTGGTGACCGCGCCGGCCACCAGCAAGGTCTGTACGCCGCGCTGAGTCAGCCAGGGCGCCAGCGATGTGCCGAAGAAAGCCGAGGGCACTGATTTCCGGACCACCAGTTCCCCGGCTACCGGCGTCAACACATCAACGATCTGGCTGGAGGCCAGCTTCTCCTTGAGCGTGAGCATGGGGGGCACCTTCAGCGAGAAGATGTTGGTGTCGGCGTCATCGTCCTGGTAGACGATGCGACTGTGGGCCACCGGCCAGCCCTGCTTGCGGGCGTGTGCCAACAAATGCCGGGTTTTCTCGATGGCTGGCGCGATGTTGCCGCCGCCGAATTGCTGCGGATCGGCAAAGCCATTGACAAAATCAACGATCAGCAGACCGTAGGGGGGCTTGGGGGCCATGGCTGCGCCAAACCCCTGGCGCGTGTAGACCTCGACTTCGCTCATGCTGTCCGTCCTGTTTCGATGACCTTGCCCTTGTTGACCACCACCTCGTTGTCGAGCATGACGGTGCAGTGGCGCAGCGGAATGTCGATGTGGCAGGCGGTGGTGCGTTTTCCGCCGGCCTCGTTGTTCGGGCCGAGCGAGAACAAGAAGTTGCCCTCAAAAGCGCGCGCATCCATGGCAATGGTTTGTTCCTTGTCATACATGGCCAAGGTCGACCAGTGGCAGCGCGGCTGCAGGCCCCAGCCGATGTGCGAGATGGCATAGGCCTCTGGGTCTTTGAAGGTGGCCACGTACTCGGCCAGCAATTGGGCGTCAATGCCGCCTTCAATTTTGCGGGCGTAGCCCTTGTCAATCGTCAGGCGGATCGGCGCGGTGGTGTAGCTCTTTTGCGGCAGGACGATGTCGCCCGTGTCGATGACGATGGTGCCGTTGCTGCCGCCTTCATTGGCGAAGGTGAACAGAAAGCCGCTGGGCCAGTGGTCCCAACGTCCGGGCTCATCGACATAGCCGTATTCGCAGATGGTCGGAAATTCACCCAGCGCGAAGGTGACATCGGTCCCGGCGTCAGAGACCACGCGCATGGTCTTGGCCTTTTTGAGTTTTTCCGAGGCGGCCAGCACCCGGGTGCGGTCGGCTTCAGTGGGTACGGTACGCACCAGAATCTCGGGCGGCTCGACCGCCAGCAGGATCTTGGTGCCCGACTCCAGGATGTCGATCTGTTCGGGGGAGAACAGCAAGGTCATCAGGTCGATCACCAGGTCGCTGGCCTTGAGCGCGGCAATGGCTGCCGGGTTGCCGGTCAGCGGCGTCTCTCCCAGGTAGGACAGGGCGTCGCGGCTGAGCGCCTTGTCGGCGTTGATGGGCGGCAGATCGACCCGGCTGACGATGGCCCCTGCCGCCTGCGCTGCATAAGTGGCGGCGCGCAGTGTTTGGGGATGGGTGGCAGCGCCGGTGAGGATGGTGACGCTTTGCCCGGGCTGCAGCTTGGACAGCCGCAGCACTTCTTGCCAGGCCTGCGTGAGTTGATGGTCGCTAACGGGCATGGGGCCTCTCCTCTTGTCAGATGGCGTGTCCGAGAAAATTGCCGAAGGCGGCGTAAAAGCCTTCCTCGTTGTCCCAGGGGATCATGTGTCCGGCATGGGCCACCCGTTGGTGCACCACGCCAGGCAGCAGGGATTGAATCTCGCGCACGTCCTCGTCGCGCACCACATCGCCGCGCTCAGCGGTCATGAGCAGGGCGGGCACCCGGATGTGCGGCAGAAAGCTATGAAAGTCGTCTGTGTGAAAGCCGTCGAATGAGGTGCGTATGGCCAGCGGGTTGCAGGTGTGCAGCCATTCGGCGCGCAGGTCGAGTTGATCGTCGGTCCAAGTGGGGCAAAAACGCCGCATGGTTTCGCGGTCGCAGCCTGCGCTGGCTGCGGCGATCGAGTCGCCGTACCACGGGTATTGCGCGGGATAGGGTCGGCGTCCGGGGCCCGATACCGGTGGATCGATGATCACCACCCGGCTCAGGCCAGCCGGTTGCGTGGCTGCGGCGCCGGCCACGATACGCCCGCCCATCGAATGACCGATCAGTGCATAGCGCTGAAGGCCCAGGGCCTGCACCAGCGCGGTGACGTCGTTAATTTGCGCGGCCAGCGAGTAGTCCAGATCATCACCTGCGGAGGATAGACCCCGGCCGCGCACGTCCAGCACATAGGTGTCGAAGTGACGACCCAGACGCTCACCCACATAGCCCCAGGTGATAGCCGGACTGGTGATGCCGGGCACCAGCAGCAGGGTGTCGCGTTGTGCGCGGCCCTCACCCGGACCCCCGTAGCGCAGCACATGCTGGCGGATGCCGTTGGCCGCGATATTGCGTCCGTTGACGAAAGTCATGGCAACACCTCTCTCAGGCGTAAGCGCCCGAGAGCAGGGCGCCGGCGCCGGGCACGACCGGCTCAAGCCCGAGTGCCTTGAGCATGGCGTAGGTGGTGGCGACTGCGGCAGTCACCACGGGCTTGCCAGTGAGCGCCTCGACATGGCCGATGGCTGCCAGCGAAGGCATCTGCACGCAGGCTGACAGCACGATCGCATCGGCATCGCTGTAGCGCAGCTTTTGCACAATCGCCGGCAGTCGGGCCGGGTCGTGTCGTCCCACATCCAGGTTGTCGGGGATCTCCAGTGCGCAATAGTCCACCACCTCGTGACCTTCGCGGCGAATGTAGTCCACCACCAGCTCGGTCAGGGGCTTCATGTAGGGGGCCACCACAACGACCTTCTTGGCCTGCATGATCTTCAGGCCATCGACCAGCGCACCGGCGCTGGTGATCACCGGTATGGCGTGGCCGTTGTCGGCCGTGCGTTTGCCCAGGCGCTCTTGGGAGACGCAGTGGTAGCCCGGGCCCATGGCCATGATGGCCACCAGGCAGGCATAGCCCAGTACGTCCACCCGCGCATCGCTGAGTTCAACTGCACAGCGGTCCGATTCAGCGTCCATGGCAGCCAGCTCTTCTTTGACGACCTTCTTCATGCGCATCCGGCTGGAGTGAAAGGTGAATCTCTCCAGAGGCCTGATTTGCTGACGCGCGGTCAGCATGGCCGGAATTTCGGTCTCCATGGTGGTGTTGGAGCTGGGGACGATTTGTCCGATCCGGAAGTGGCGGGTCATGGTGAAAAGTCTCCTTCAGAGTTTGAAGAGCCTGCGTGCATTTTCGTGGCAGATCTTGTGGCGTGTCGCCTCATCGAGCGGTGCCTCCTCAATGAACCGGCAGGCATCGACGGTGGATTCGTAGGGATAGTCGATCGAGAACAGCACGTTGTCCACCCCCATTTCGCCGATAGCGCCGATCAGGGTTGGGGCCGAGCAGACGCCCGAGGTGGTGATGAAAATGTTTGACTGGAAGTAGGCGGAGGGCGCCTGGTTGAGCTTGACGCCGTGTGGATATGCCTTGAAGCGGCTGTCTAGGCGCCAGCGCATGAAGGGCAGAAATTCGCCCATGTGACCCAGCAGCAGTTTGAGTCCCGGAAAGCGGTCGAACACACCGGCAAAAAGCAGGCGCAGCGCGTGACCGCCGGTCTCCATGCTCCAGCCGAAGGTGGCGCCGTAGAGCACGGGCGCGCCTTTGAGCAGCAGCGGGATCTCGGCCATGTTGGCCGGGTGCAGGTAGATCGGGGCATCCAGAGCTTCGGCGCAGGCCCAGAAATCGTCGTAGGCCGGGTCGTCGTAATAGCGGCCCCGGGTGTGGCCGTTGATCAAGGCGCCCTTTAAACCCAGCTGGCGCACCGCGCGTTCGAGTTCACGCGCGGCCTGCTTCGGGTCGTGCATGGACAAATGCGCAAACCCGCCAAAGCGCTTGGGCTTGCGGGCGATGCGCTCGGCCAGAAAGTCGTTGTTCTCGCTCGCCAGCCGCTGTGCCAGGGCCACATCAGGCTCGGCCTGCATGCCCGGTGCACTCTGCGAGAGGATGACGTACTCGACCTTGCCCGCGTCCATGTCTTCAAGGCGTTTGGCGTCCAGGTCTTCGAGCCGGTAGAGCAGGTCGTGTCTAACCTCTGGCGGCAGGTGTTGCGTGAAGGCCTTGGCGTATTCCGAAAAGACCGGAACCGAGAAATGCTCTTCGAAGGCGATTTTGGGTGTGTTGTTCATGATCGGCAGGTCGCGCTCGGCCCTAAGCGGGGTAGACCAGGTCGTTAGCCAGGATGTTGGTGTCGTGGATGACGTGACGCTCGGCCAGCAGCAGCTGACCGTCCACCCTCACGAAGCGATCGTGGTAGCAGCCTGCCAAGTGCACCGTGGAGGGACCTTCGACCAAGGTTTGGATCAGCAGGAAGGGCGTCTGGGCCACGATGCCACTGGGCTCTTCGGCTTCGACCCGCACCTGACCGATCAGGTGCAAGTTGTAGCGCGGTGCAAACATCTGGGTGCGTGCAATGGCCACCGCCCGGTCGTGCATCATGGCGCGGCCCTCGCAGTAGACCAGACCCACTGGCAAATTCAGGTCGGCGTTTTCGCGGCCGGTGATGCGGTACATCGCGTCTTCCGTGAAGAACATCGGCCACTGTTCCAGGTCGCCGCGGTCGAGCACGCTGCAGTATTCGCCGTGAAAGGCGATGATTTCCTCGCGCAACTGCGCAGCGCGTGAGGCATCGATGCGGCTGGGGCGGTGGGCGTAGGGCTGGGTCATGCGCTCGCTCCTTGGACCTGCAGGCCCATGACTTGTCGGTAATAGACGTACATGGCGCGGATGGCAGCCTCCGAGATCAGGGTGTTGGAGGTGCCGACCACGCCCGGATCGAGCAAGACGTTGTTGACCGATCCGCTGGAGCGGCGCACGCCTTCTTGCACAAATTTCATGGCCTCGTTGTCTTCCAAGCCCAGGAAGCCGGCCGGTCCCATCAGGTTGCCCTGACG
>JBILUT010000352.1:0-2689 GCA_044370875.1 Polaromonas sp.
CGTGACGGTCAAGATTTACAGGGACAACACGGCTCGGCTCGAGGCCCTGAAGGCGGGCGAATTTGACCTGATGCGGTTTTTCTCGGCCGGAGACTGGGCGCGGCGGGTCAAGGGCAAGCGTTTTGACAGCGGTGAACTGGTCAAGGGTGAATTCGAACATCGGCTCCCGGCGGGCTTTCAAAGTTATGTCATCAACACCCGGCGCGATAAGTTCAAGGATCCGCGTGTTCGAGAAGCGCTGGGCTTGGCGATGGATTTCGAGTGGATGAACCGGCAGTTGTTCTACAACGCCTATCGCCGCGTGGTCGGGCTGTTCGGCAATACCGATTGTCAGGCGACCGGGGAACCCGATGCTTCCGAAATGGCCTTGCTCACACCCTGGCGAGGCAAGATACCCGACCAGGCTCTGGGCCCCATGCTGCAAGCCCCGCGCACCGACGGCAGTAACAGCCTGCGCGGCAACCTGCGGCGCGCCCGCGACCTGCTGGCCGAGGCCGGCTGGACCATCCAGGACGGTGTCTTGAGAAATGCCCAGGGTCAAGCCTTCGTGATCGAGTATCTCGACAGCAACGAAGCTGGGGCGCGCGTGGTCACCCCCTGGGCACGCAGCCTCGAGAAGCTGGGCATACGCCTTAACTTCAGGCCGGCGGACTTTGCGCTCTACCAGCAAAGACTGCAGCGCTTTGACTTTGATGTCACCACCATCGCCTACGGCGGTACCCACAGCCCAGGTCAGGAATATGCGGACTTGTTTGGCAGCAAGGCCGCCGTTACTGAAGACTCTGGCAATCTCACGGGCATCAGCAGTCCAGCCGTTGATGATCTGATCGCCCGCATGGTGGGGGCCAAGACGCGTGAAGATTTTTTGCCGGCTTGTCGTGCGCTTGAACGGGTGATCGTGCACAGCCATGTGTTGATCCCGCAGTGGTCGGCCCCGACGCATCGGATGGCCTTCAATCAGCAGCGGCTGGCAAGGCCCGAGAAGATGCCGCCTTACGTGACCGGCGAAGGGTGGGCTCTGATGACCTGGTGGAGTCGCTGATGCTCGCTTACATCATCAAACGTCTGTTGCTGATGATCCCCACCTTGTTGGGGGTGTTGCTTCTGACCTTCGTCGTCATCCAGTTCGTGCCGGGCGGGCCGGTAGAGCAGTACCTGGCAGAGGCCAAGGCCGCTCCGGGTGGCGGTGGGGCCGAGGGCGGTGGCTTGACGTACCGCGGTGCACAGGGCGTCAACCCGCAGCGGCTCGAACAGATCAAGGCCCTCTACGGATTTGACAAGCCGGCGCATGAGCGCTTCCTTCAGATGCTCGGGCAATTTGCCACTTTTGATCTGGGCAAGAGCTTTTTTCAGAACAAGGCAGTGTCCGATCTCATCATTGAGAAGCTGCCGGTTTCCATCAGTTTGGGGCTCTGGACTTTCTTCATCAGCTATCTGGTAGCCGTACCCCTGGGCGTGGCCAAGGCTGTTCGTGCGGGTTCGCGCTTTGACATGGTCACCACCTTGCTGGTGCTGGTGGGTTATGCGATTCCCGGCTTCGTGCTGGGCGTGGTCCTGCTGGTGGTCTTTGGCGGGCAGTTGCAGTGGTTTCCGCTGCGCGGTCTGACCTCGAGCAATTGGGAAGAGCTGTCCTGGGGTGCGCGTATCGTCGACTATCTGTGGCACATCTGCCTGCCGGTCACCGCCATGGTGCTGGGCAGCTTCGCTGTGACGGCCATCCTGACCAAAAACGCATTTCTGGAGGAGATTCGCAAGCAGTACGTCATTACGGCCAGGGCCAAGGGCCTATCGCAGCGACAGGTGCTTTACAAGCATGTGTTTCGCAATGCTTTGATTCCCATCGTGACTGGTTTTCCCGCAGCCTTTGTCGGGGCCTTCTTCACGGGTTCGCTGCTGATAGAAACCTTGTTTTCGCTCGACGGACTCGGCTTGCTCAGTTACGAAAGCGTGATCCGCCGCGATTACCCCGTGGTTCTGGGTACGCTGTATTTCTTCACGCTGATCGGTCTGGTGACCAAGTTGATCAGCGATCTTTGTTACGTCTGGGTGGATCCACGTGTCCGGTTTGACTGATTCCAAGGCGGCCCTTGCATCGGCCTCGCCGTCGCGGCGGGCCTGGCTGCGCTTTCGGCGCAATCGCCTGGGCTTTTGGAGTCTGATGCTGTTTGCGGCGCTGGTGCTGATCAGCCTGGGAGCCGAACTGGTGTCCAACGATCGGCCCCTGCTGGTGCGGTACGAGGGCCAGTTTTATGCGCCTATCCTCAAAGACTACCCTGAAAAGGTGTTCGGTGGCGACTTTGACACGGCCACGGACTATCACGACCCCTTCATTCGGCAACAACTTGCCGAGGGCGATAACTGGGCTCTGTTTGCCCTGAACCCTTACGGGCCCAAAACCATCAATTACTTCGCGCGGGAGCCCAATCCGTCCAGACCGACTGCCGAGAACCTGCTGGGCACGGATGATCGTGGACGCGATCTGCTGGCGCAGCTGATTTATGGCTTTCGGGTTAGTGTGCTCTTTGCATTTGCACTGACCTTTACCGGCGTCTTGCTGGGGGTACTGACGGGCGCCATCCAGGGTTACTTTGGCGGCAAGACCGATCTGGCCTTTCAGCGCTTCATCGAGATCTGGGGGTCGATGCCCGAGTTGTATCTGCTCATCATTTTCAGCGCGGTGTTTGCGCCC
>JBILUT010000353.1:0-2687 GCA_044370875.1 Polaromonas sp.
CGACACCGGCTATGGCGGTTTGCTCAATGTGATGCACACCGTGCGTGGCTATGAGGCCGCCGGGGCTTGCGCGATTCAACTTGAGGATCAGGAATTTCCCAAGAAGTGCGGTCATATGCTGGGACGACAGGTGATCTCCGCCCAATCGATGGCCGAGAAGATCAGGGTTGCGGTCGAAAGCCGCAGTGATCCCAATTTCCTCATCATCGCCCGCACCGATGCCCGGACCAGCCTGGGTTTGGACGAGGCCTTGCGCCGGGCCGAGCTGTATGCCCGCGCAGGCGCTGATCTGCTGTTCGTGGAAAGTCCAGAATCCGTCGAAGAAATGGAGCGTATCGGTCGTGCCTTCGACGTGCCGCTGGTGGCCAATATGGTGGAGGGCGGGCGTACTCCGGTGCTCAGTCGCGAGGATCTGCAAGCGCTGGGCTACCGGCTGGCTATCTTTCCGGCAGCTGCATTTCTAGCGGCGGGCGCAGCTTTTGAGGGGGTCTACCGCACCATCCTGGAGCGGGGATCGACCGCGGGAGCCGAGACGCCTTTGTATGAGTTTCAAAAGTTCTCTCAACTCATGGGCTTTGACTGGGTCGCCCAGTTCGACCGGGATCACAGTCAAGATGAATGAGCGCCAAAGCGGCCTTGGGCAAGCGGACTACGGCACGCCTGACGAGTTGGGCGATTTGATCGAAGGTTCCTCAAGCCAGTGCAGGCCGGTTTGTACTCGGGCTCAGGGTTTGCGTACGGCCCGTCCGGCGTGGACGGCTCTCGCCAGGCGCGCCTCCACCGGCAGAGGCTCATCGTGCAACCAGGCAGCAATCAGCTCTGCAGCCAGGGCTGATCCGGTCAGGCCGCGCGAGCCGAAGGCGGTGCTCAGCCACAAGCCTGGCCAGAGGTTTTCATCCGGGGGACCGATGAGCGGCAGATGGTCGCGAAAGGCGCAGCGCAAGCCCACCCAGGACTGCACCTGGCGGCCTGCAAGGCTTGGGGCCACGGACGGTAGCAGCTGTTCGAGCTTGGCCAGGTTGTCCAGATGACTTTCTGGCCGGGGCTTCAGATCCGTCTGATCCCGGTCAAAAGTTGCCCCCATTTGCCAGCAGGCCTTACCACGCTCGTCTGGGAATCGGGGAATCAGGCTGCCATGACCATTGACGGGTACGGGTGGCAGCTCATCACTCTCGAGTACTTGTGCCCAGGACACTTGGCCGCGCACCAGCTGCCATGATGGAAGGGTCAAGCCCAGGGTCGCAAGCAGGCGCGCGCAATCCCCAGCATTGGCCAGTACCACCAGTTCACTGCGGGAGATTTCCTGTCCCCACGCGTCAAGTGCGATCCATTGATCATCGGCACGTTCGAGCCGCGCAACTCGCCCGCGCTTGATCATGATGTCGGCTGGCGTCAGCCATGCCCTGACCAGACGAGAAGGGCGCAGCCAGCCGCCCTGCGCATGCCAGATCGAGCCCTCGATCCAGCGTGGGTCCAGCCCTGCCAGCGTTGGTGCCGGTCCGCTCCAGTAGGTCCCGGTCTCAGGCCAATCGGCGGGCAGGGCGCCGGTGCTGTCCAGACGTCTTTGCAAGACACCTGATCGGTCGTAATCGACGCCGCGTTGCAGAAGTCGCTCGGCCTCGAGCCAGGTTGCTCGCAATCCGGCCCGGCTCCAGCGCGAGAGCGGCCCGTCGTCTGGCGACATATGTGCTGCGATCAGCCCTGCTGGCAAACCGGAGGCTCCCGCCGATGGTTGGTCGGCTTCGACCACAGTGATTTGCCAGCCCCGGCGTCGCAGACTGCTGGCTACGGCCGCACCGGCCAAGCCCGCCCCAATGATGGTGCATCGCTTTGGTGATCGCGCCGCCGGTCTGTGGGTGCGGTAGGCGCGGGGTCCCCAGCTCGGATTGAACTGGGCCTGAAGGTTCTGGCGCTTGGGGGCGACGCCAGTGACCTTTTCAACTTCAAAGCCGCACTGGCGCAGCCCTTCAATCACCGGCCGGGCTACGGTCCACGAGGCCAGCCGCGTGCCGCGATGGCAGCGTCTGGCCAGTGCCTGCAGCAGGGCCAGATCCCACATCTGCGGATTCCGGTCTGGTGCAAAGCCATCGAGGTAGACGCTGTCGTAGCGATCGTCCAGCGTCCGCAGCATCTGGTCGGCGTTGCCGATCAGCAGCGTCAGGAGCAGGCGACCGTCTTCAAAGACGAGCCGATGCACACCGGGCAGCAGGCCCTGAAATTGCACCGCAAGTTGCTCGGCCAGTGGCAGCAGATCGGGATGCGGCTGACAGGCCTGTAGCAGTTCGGATGCGCCCACTGGAAAGGCCTCGGTCGCGGTGACATGCAACAAGGCTGGGCGCTGGCTGTCTTCGCGCCAGCATTTCCAGGTGACCAGGAAGTTCAGACCCAGGCCAAAACCGTTTTCGAACAGGCGCCATTGGGACTGGCCGCGCCAGGCTTGAGGCAGTCCGCAACCCGCCAGGAATACCTGCTCGGCCTGCAGACGTCCTTGCTGCAAGCTGCTGCGATATCGGTCGTTGAAGCGCGGGCTAGCCGGAGTTCCGTCGGCCAGCCAGATCACAGGCTCGGCCATCGCTGGGTGGGCGTCAGGGTTGGCTGGGCGGCACGTAACCCGACACCGCATCGGCTCCATCGCCGAAGAAATGCTTCTCCATTTGTCGCGCCAGATACTGACGGGCACGCGCATC
>JBILUT010000354.1:0-2682 GCA_044370875.1 Polaromonas sp.
GGTTGCCCTGAAAACGCATTGCGCAGGTCACCCATGGGCCCGCCCGCGCCAAACAGAGCCTTGGCGCAATCGGCCCAGGTCGGCGGTTTGGCCGGATCGGCGGCCGTCGATGCACAGGCTGCCGGCTCAAAACCCGCCTGACCCCGCTTATCCTTGGACTCGGACAACCACTTCGCCAGTGCTTCAGCCTGGGCCTTACCCGCTTCCGTCTTGAGGCCCTCGCGAAAGTTAAAGGTGCCCATCACCGCGACTGCGATCAGTACAAGAACCAGAAATCCCAGAAACGCCATGTCGCTGGCGGTGGGTCGGCCCGAGGCAACTGGCGCCGGCGAAACACTTGCTTGATCGGACATAGGCAGCCCTTCTTGGTTCGGCCACAGTCGCTTCGGACAGAGGCCAATCACGAGAGAAAGATTCAATGTAGCCCTGGTCGGTGCGAAGGGAAAGCCAGGCCGGGCACCCCCTAAGACCCTGGTCGACTCGAAAAAGCCGGCCCACCCGGACCAGCGCGTAACAAGCGCGAGGGCGGGCATGTTCCCCAAAGTCTCAAAAAATAATTCCTTGGTATTCAAAAATAGGCCCTTAGCCCTGAACGCACCAGGCGCCCTGACGCCGCCCCCCACAGCACCGACCCAAGACCCGCAGGGCAAATGTGGAAAACACTTATAGGTTGTGAAACAACCACAAGCGCAGTGTCCCGACACCCCTGCCTACGGCCGCAAGCCAGACTGAGGCAGAACCCGGCCATTGCACGGAGGCCGGGCACAGCCCACAATGGCGCGCGTTCCGTTGGCAGGAGCGCCGGGCCCAACCCCACAACGCCACGGCTCAAACTGATCCGTTCATCGACCCAACCATGTCCCTTCGAAACCTCACAACCAGTCCCCGCCAGATCGCCATCGGTCTGATCGCCATCCTGACCGCCCTGGGCGCCTGGGCCCAGAGCCCGGTCGCGGCCCCGCTACCGTCTTTTGTGAACTGCAGCGCCTCTGCGGTGGAAACAACCCCGACCGATCTGCGCATTGCAGCCGTGGGCGATCTGGTTTTCTCGGAAAACTCGCAGGTCAATCGCTTGGCATTTCGGGACTTCGCGCCGTATCTCAATCAGGCCGACCTGGCCCTGGGTAACCTCGAAGGGGCGATCACCACCCACCCGACTCCGCGCAAGCCCTACATCCCGGGCAGGTCCTATGCCTTTCGCTTCCCCGTGGACACGGCCGATGTGCTGAAACGGGCGAACTTTCACATCCTCTCGATTGCCAACAATCACAGCAACGACTACGGTCCGATTGGCTTTGCCGATACCCAGCAACACCTCAGCGCAGCCGGCCTGGAACACACGGGACTCAAGGGCAGCTTCGTGATCCGGCAGGTCAAGGGACTGCGGGTGGGCGTGATTGCGCTGGCGCACTACCCCGCCTACAACAACGTGCTGGAGATCGAAGCCACCGCGCGCCTGGTCACCGAGGTGCGAAGCAAGGCCGATGTGGTGGTGTTGTTCTACCAACTGGGCGGCGAAGGAGATGCCCACGCGCTGCTCAGCAATGACGACGCCGTTTTTCTGGGTGAGCAACGCGGCAATGCGAGGCGCTTCGCTGCGGCCATGGTCAAGGCCGGTGCCAGCGCCTTGATCGGCCATGGCCCGCATCTGGTGCGGGCAGCCGAATGCATCGACGGCGTACCGGTGCTGCATTCGATCGGTAACTTTGTCAGCTCCGGTGGGCTCAGCGTACGTAGTCTGGCCAACCTAACGGTATTTGCCGAGATCGTGTTCGACCCCAGCGGCCGCTTCAAGGGCGTACGAGTGATCCCCGCGACCTTCGACAAGGACAGGCTGCCCATCATCGATCCCACAGGCCGAGCCCTGCATTTGATCAATGGGTTCAATCGACGGGCCAGCCGCAGCATCGAGGGCTTTGCCGCCCTGAACTTTCCGGGCTACGAACAGCACACCGAGCATTTCCGAAGCTGGTTTCGGTCAACACCCTTCGGCGCGCAGACAGCGCTGGACTAAAGAGCCCTCACTCACCCAGCACGACGCCTTCGCGCCGCGGGTCGGCGCCGCCCACCAGCCCAGAAGGCGTGACGACAATGCCCTGCAGACCACTGGTGAACTCAAGGGTCTGCACCTCATGGCCCATGGCACGCAAGGCGGGCAGGATCTTCTCGAGCTCAGTGCCCTGTTCGAGCTCGGTGGCCCGGTTGCGGCTGCCCATGTTGGGCAGAGCGATGGCCTGCTGGATGTCGAGTTTCCAATCGAGCACCCCCACCAAGACCTTGGCCACATAGTTGATGATGGCGCTGCCTCCTGGCGAGCCCACCGTCATCAAGAGTTGGCCCTTGTCATCGAAGACCAGCGTGGGGGACATGGTGCTGCGCGGGCGCTTGCCCGCCTCGACCCGATTGGCCACCAGCCGCCCGCCCTCTTGAGGATTGAGCGAAAAGTCCGTGATCTGGTTGTTCAGCAGAAAGCCGCGCACCATGATGCGGCTGCCAAACTGCGCCTCGATGGTGGTTGTCATGGACACTGCGTTGCCATCGCGATCGACCACCGAGATATGGCTGGTAGCCGGCACCTCGGAATTCAGGTCTGCAGCCCATGCAGTCTTTACCCCAGGCGGAACACCCGGCTCGGCACGCCCCATACTCTTCGATGGCGCGATGAGTGCGCTGCGCGAGCGC
>JBILUT010000015.1:0-10194 GCA_044370875.1 Polaromonas sp.
GTGCTTGTCGGCACGCTTGCCTGAGAGGATTTCGTCGCCGAGGATGAGGAGGGTGAAGCTAGGGGTCATGAAGTCGGGCCAGGAAGCCAAAACGGTCGACGAGTGTATCGACAAGGCCTCGTCGGAGCGGGATGTTGCCCCACCCACTATCGTGGAGCCGGCAGACTCGCGCCGACAGACCTCACGGAGCCTGGGTCGGCGCAGGGGCACTGATCGGATCGGACCTCGCATCGACCTCCGCCTCGAAAACGGGCGGCTCTGCGCCTTGCTGCGGCTGGGCCAGAGCACGCAGACGCTGCAATCGGGCCAGGCAGTAATGCGCATACCAGAGCGATGAAAACGCAAAGATCAGGGTGTAGATCCAGATCGCCACAGGGACCAGCAAGGGGGCCATGGCGATGAACATGGCGCCGGAAGCCCACAACACGCTGGGCAGGGCGCTGAGGTAACCGGTCAGCAAGCCGATGATGAGCAAATACACCCGATGCTCTCGCATGATGAGCTCACGCTCCTCAGCGCTGGCATGATCGGCCAGGCAATCGAAGCTCAAGACCCGGTAGCTGAGCCAACCCCAAATCAAAGGCGGGAGGATCAGAACCAGGGGCGGCACGAGCCACAGCGGTATGGACACCAGCAAGGCCGCACAAGCTGCCAGCGTAGACCCCAGCGACCAGATCAGGCTGCGCAGCATGGACGCGCCCCTTTTTCGCTCCAGCGCCGGAAAGCGCCGTTCACCGACCAGGGACACCATGGCCGGGGTCATGAGCCAGCCCACCATCAGCAAGCAGACGACGACGATAAATGGGATGGCGGCAAAGAGCAAAAGTGCCGGCGCCAACACCGATCGCAGACTGCCCAGACCCATCGACTCAAGAGCGCCGGTGACCCACTGCACCCAGACCCAGGTCTGCAGTTGCATCCGCAAAAACTCGACTGCTCCATCCCAGAAAAAGTATCCCAGCCCCAGCGCTGCAACAATGGTCAGAACCAGTGGCAAGAAGGACAGGGCAATCACCCGCGGATGCAGGCAATAGACCGCAGCGCGCCAGAAGGCGTCTATAACGGCTTGCATGGTCTTCAGGCCCTCCCGACCAGCCGCTTGAGTCCCAACCACTGCTGGGCCCACAAGCCCAATCCGTAATCGCGCTGGTGCGTGACCTGATCCATCAAGCCCGTCGGGCCGTAACCCAGATCAAAGCGGGCGGTCCCAAAGAGCATGTCCCACCAGGGTAACAACACGCCATAGTTGTGTTCGCCCGACTCGACGCCGTGGTGGGCCCGGTGAAACCGGGGGGTGACCCAAAGACGCTCGATCAGCCAACCCAAACGCAGTCGCACATTGGCATGCTGCAGGCTCTCGCTGAGTTGGGTCAGCGCCACCAGCAGCATGAACTGTTCCGGCGCCACACCGACGAGCAGGGCAGCCAGCACAAACAGGCTATCGACGATCAAGTCGTCCAGAAAATGGTTGCGGTTGTCGCTCCACAAGGTCAGTTGCCGCTGCGAATGATGCAGGGCGTGGAGCTGCCACCAGGCCCGCACCCGGTGCTGGCCGCGGTGTATCCAGTAAGCCAAAAAATCGAATGCCACCAGATAAATCAGAAAGCTCACAAGAGGCTGGTCGGTCAGCCCTGGCCAGAGTTGGTCCAGATGCCAGGTGGGAAGCCCCTGGGCACGCAAGGCCCCGAACAGACTCTTGAAGAGCGGCTCCAAGGCAAAAAACAGCACCAGCCGAAACAAGCCTAGGCGATGGATCAAGGTGTAGACCATATCGGTGCGAATGGCTGCCCGGTCACTCAGTGTCTCCAGCGGGCGCCAGTGCTGCAAGGGCACCAACACGGCCAGCATGATGAGCAGCTGCCCCATGCCCATCAGAAACCAGCCGCAAGCCATGAAGGCGTCTTCAAGGAGATGGCCAAACCCTAGCCGATGCAGCAGCGGCACCAGAGGCTCAAACAAAGCGCCTTGTAGCGCAGAGAAGCCGTCAGAAAAAACGGCGACTGCCTGATCGATCATGAGCCCCCTTCTTGCAAACGCCGGGCCAGGACAACGCCACCCTGCGCCTCTATCCAGGTTCGGTACTGCGGGTGCTCGCGCATCGTGGCAAAACAAAGGCCTCGGCGCTTGAGCCCGATGATCAGGGGCTCAAGCACGGCCGGGGCCCACGGATCCTGCCGCGACCAGATCCCCAGATGGGCCACCAATATGTCCCCTCCGCGAATCCCCTTCAGCGCCTGATCGAGAAGCCGCGAGTTGGGGTAAGCGTCGCTGGGTAATTCATCGCCCAAAAAACCAGCGGGCGCCCAAGCCACATGCCGATACCCACAGCCCTGCGCCACCTGCAGCAGGGCGGCGGAGGTTTTGCCACCGGGCGCCCGAAATAAAGGCAAGGGGGCCTGTCCGGTCAGCACAGACAAGCGCCGGCTGGCGCGATGAAGCTCTTGGCAATACTGATCGGCACTCCACAGCAGGGTCTGCCCCTGTTGGGGACCTGCCGAGGGTCGAATGCGAAACCGCTTGGGCGCCTGCGATGGCGGCAAATCCGCCAGCCAATACGCATGGTCATGGGTGTGCGATGCAAAGGCATGGCCCTCGTCGGCACGCGCTTTCCACCAGGCTGCCCATGCCTCGCCCAAGCTGCCATCGCCCGTCTGCGTGCGCTCGTGGGCGGCAAAAAAGGTCACGCGCACGCCATGCCGGGCCAGCGTATCGGCAATCAAGGGAGCTACCCCCATGTGCCCGGTGTCAAACGTGAGGTAGACCGCCTGTTTGGGATCGGGGCAGGCTGCGCGCGCGCCCAGCACACTGGCAAGCATCAAGCCCCAGGCCCAAGCCACGGCCTTGGAGCATCGCCACCCAGGATGATCAGCGCGGAGCATGATCGAGTGTCCAAACACCATGAGGGCTGCGGCCCACCTTGACCTGCCGCACCACACGCTCTTGTACCAAATCAACCACGGACAAACGGGCGGCCCATCGGGAGGTCACATAAAGCGTCTTGCCGTCCCGAGAAATATCCATGCAGTCAGGGCCCGAAGGTACCGCGATTTGCTGAACGGGCTGCAAGCTCTGCAAGTCTATCTTGCTCACACTGTTGTGGACACGATTGCTGACCCAGACATGCCGTCCATCGCCGTGGGCCCGGAATGCATGGGCGCCAGCGGCCGTAACGACGCGCCCGGTGTGCATGGGCGCCGGCCCCGACACGTCAAACACGTCGACCGCATCACTTCCAGTGAGCGCCACCAGCAGACGCTTGTCGCCAGGCACACCATAGATGTCAGCCGGCATAGGACCCGTGGGCACACGCCACCTGATGGACTGCGTGGCCAGATCGATGGCGACCAGCTCGTTGCTGTCCTGCATAGTGACGTAAACAACGGTGCTGGCTGAATCAATCCAAAGATGACTCGGGGTCTTGCGCGAGACGATTCGCTTGACCAGCGTCGGGTTGCTGCCATCCCAGCGATAAAGATCAACATGATGAAGTCGATTGGCAGCCGTCACAAACCACTTCATGTCGGGAGAAAAACGCAGGTGATACGGATCCAGAATATCGCGCAAGGTGCGCTGGACCTCGCCGGTGCGAGGATTGATGAAGGTCAAGGAGTCGGCTGCGGCATTGGCCACGATCAATGATTTTTCGTCGGGCGTCAGATACAGATGATGCGGCTCTTTACCCGTGGCGATGCGCCGCGTCTCGGTCCAACTCAAAGGATCGATCACACTGACGGTGCCGTCCATCGAATTGAGCACGAACACAGGAGCGGGCGGCTGCCCCTGCGACCATGATCGCAAGGGCCACACAGTTAGCGCGACGCAGGCCAGAGCGGCCCGCCGGCGATGGTCAATCACAACAAATTCCTTCAATCCAGCCGCTGGGCGATGATCTACTGCACCGGGATTTCATCATGCAGCCAAATCAAGTGTAGCTCTGCCCCCCGGCCCGAAAGCACCCCAGAGACCCGCTATGGGCCCTAAGGATCGAGGGCCTGCAAGTCGGCCGGGGCCAGCCACCGCCATTGACCCGCCGGCAGATCTGCGGGCAGGTCAAGTTGGCCGATCCGCGACCGATGGAGCCGCTCGACACGGTTACCCACTGCAGCCAGCATGCGCTTGACCTGGTGGTATTTGCCCTGGGTCAAGGTCAGGGTGATCGCGCACGGGCCAGTCACGACACAAGCTGCAGCGCGCACAGGGTGCGGCTCACGGTCGAGTTGGACGCCAGAGACCAGCCGATGGACCTGCGCTTGATCCACCGGATGGCTGGTCCAGACTTCGTACACCTTGGGCACCAGATGACGGGGTGAGGTCATCCGATGGATAAAGGCTCCGTCGTCCGACAAGAGCAGCAGACCGGTCGTATCCTGATCGAGCCTTCCGACCGCCTGCACACCCGAGGCGGCTGTACCAGCCCGCTGACGCAGGGGTGCCGGCAGCAAGGTATAGACCGAGGGCCAAGCCCCGGGGCGCTGAGAGCATTCATAGCCTGCAGGCTTGTGAAGCATCAGATAGGCGCGCTCCTGATAGAGCCACTCCACCCCCTGAACCCTAAAACGCAGTCCGATCGGATTGACCGTATCCCCGGGATCGGTGATCACGCGATCGGCAATGAACACCAGCCCCTGCTGGACCAGACCGGCGCAAACCCGCCGGGTGCCAAATCCCTGGGAAAACAACAGGTCTTGAATCTGCATAGTGTGAGGGCCGATCCACACGGCAAGCTGCGGTCCTGCGCCCCCGGGCGGACGCCCCCGACCGGGGCAACTATTCTTCCTGACCTGGCGCAGCGCAGGTGATGAGTTGGTAACCGAAACCGTGCACCGAACGCAGCCGGATGAGGGACTGAGTCCCCAGCCCCAGCCGGGAGCGCACACGCGATACGTGAACATCAAGGGTGCGAGAAAAGGGATCGTCTTCGCGGCCCCAGACTTCCTGCATCAAGCGCTCACGGGAGATCGATCGGTCGGAATTGGCAAAGAGAAAACGAGCCAGTTCGAATTCCTTGCCTGAAAACTGCGCTTTACCCTCTTGCCAAGTGATGACACGAGACATTGGATCAAAGGTGTAGCCATTGAAAGTCTGCGGCCCCGTCATCTGCTTGGCCGGATAAATACGTCTTTGTACAGCAGCAACCCGCGCCAGAAATTCGGCCGGTCGCAGGGGTTTGACGCAATAGTCGTCGGCCCCCGCTTCAAGGGCGGTCACGATGGCCTCTTCATCGTGAACCGCGGTCAGGAAGATGACCGGAGTCTCCCCCTGAAAAGAGGCGCGTACATGCCGGAGGACCTTGAGGCCGTCCTGATCAGGCAGTCGCCAATCAAAGACCAGCAGATCAAACGTATTGCGACCGAGCGCAGGCAGAAAGCTACGCGCCGAGTTAAATATCGCACTTGTGTGCCCGGCCTTCTTCAAGACATCGGCCAGGTGGCCAGCCAATACGTCGTCATCTTCAAGAATACCGATATGCATGATTGAAGATCCTGCGGGGTAAGGTGATCAGCGCTCGTTCAAGGCACCTGAGAAGGACTTTATCACCGGCTTGAGCAGATACTGCAGCAAGTTGCGGGTGCGGGTCTTGATATCGATGGTGGCCGTCATACCCGGCTTGAGTGCCACGTTGGCCAGCATCCGGTTGCTTTGCTGCACATCGAGCCGGATCTGAGCGCGGTAGGAACTGATGGACTGTCCGTTCGGACCTTGTTCAACCAGCGTATCGGAACTGATGTAAATCAGCTTGCCCTGCAACATGCCGTAGACAGAAAAGTCGAAGGCATCGAGCTTGACCTGCACCGGCAGACCCAGTTCAAGCTGGCCGATGTCCACCGGGTTGATTTTTGCCTCGATGACCATGTCGCCATCAGTCGGTGAGAGCTGCATCAGTTCGTCACCTGCGCGCAGCACACCACCCACCGTATTGACCCGTAAAAACTTAACGATGCCAGCCACAGGGGCCACCAACTCGGTGTGTTCAAGCACGCTGCGGCGTTCTTCCAACTTGTGCAACTGGGAACTGAGTTCATCCTCCAGGCGCGTGACTTCCAACCGGGCCTCTTGTGCATACTTGTTGCGCGTCTCGCTCAGGCGCGCCTCCAGATCGCTGACCTGACGCATGGCACGCATGACTTCGATCCGACTGACATCACCAGCCCCCAGGAGCGACCGGGTCATCTGCAATTCCTCGCGGGCAAGCTTGAGAGCATCGTCGATGGCCGAAGTGGCATCCTCAAGGCTGGCCCGTTTTTGCTGGTACAGACGCTCCTGCGCCGCCACAAACCCCGGGAACGCACGCAGCGAGGGCGGAAAGACGGGCTTGGCGTCCATGGATTCGGCGCGGGCGCGAATCAAGGCCGCCTGCAAGGCGGCCGCCTTGGACCGGCTTTCCTCGTAAGAGGCGCTGCTGCGGTCCCTCTCAAGCAGGGCCAGCCGCTGACCCGGCTTGACCTCTTGCCCCTCCTGCACGAGGATTTGGGCCAATACACCACCATCGGCAGCCTGGATGATCTGGGTGCGCGCACTGGCGATGACGGTGCCCTGGGCTCTGACCGTCTGATCAATTTCCAACCAACTGGCCCAAGCGAGAAAGGTGACAAACATCGCCGCCATCACCAGTGTGATGGACAGACGAAAACCCTTTGTGCGTTCACTCATGCACTTGCTCCTTGCACCGGGGCCGAGACCTCAGGGGTCGCTGCAGAGGCAGCCTGCGCCTGACGAGGCGCACTGAGCTTCTGAAGCACGATATCCCGGGGACCGTCCAGCACGATCTGGTGGTTGGCAACGACCATGATCCGACTGACCAAGCGAAGCAACTCAGGTTTGTGGGTGACCACGACGAGCACATCATCGGGCAGCAGCGTGCGCGAGAGCGCCCCGATCAGATTTTGCTCAAGAGCGCTGTCCATTGAGGCGGTGGGCTCATCAAGCAACCAGATTCGCGGCCGCCGCAGGAAAACGCGAGTGAGGTTGACCAACTGCCGCTGCCCCGACGACAGTCCGGTGCCGCCTTCATGGATCATCTGCTGCAGGCCTTGCGGATTCGGACTGATCACTGACTGCATCAGACCGGTCAGCCGAGCTGCCTCGAGGATGACATCGTCACCCGGATCGATCAGGCCCAAGATGAGGTTTTCGCGCAGGCTGCCCGCAAACAAACGGCCTTCCTGCTGCAAATAGCCCATGCGCTCGGCCAGCGCCGGCTTGGAGATGTGAGACAGATCCAAACCATCGATCTTGACCGTACCCGATTGCGGTTTGTACATGCCACTGAGCAATCGCAGCAAGGTGGTTTTTCCAGACCCAATCGGGCCGAGCACACCAACCCGCTCGCCGGGGCGGATCTGCAACTCATTGACGGCCAAGGCCTGGCCCTGCCCATAGGACGCAACCACCTTTTCAAGGACGTAGTGACCCCGCAGGTTAGCCGGCGCAATGGCCTGTTCCTGACCATGGTGGTCATCCTGCAGCGCCCACAGGCGATCGAGACCCTGCAGCGCAGTGCGGGTGTGGGCCCACTGAATCAGACGCTCGGGTAAAGCCGCGACCGGACCGAGCACACGACCGGAGAGTATGGAGCAAGCAATGAGTGCGCCCATGGTGATCTCCCCGCGAGAGATCATGAGCGATCCAGCAGCCACCAGTAACACATAGGACACCTGTTGCAGTCCTGCCGCCAGGAACTGGGAATACTCGCTGACCCGACGCATCTGCTGCTCCACATCACGCGCGTCGTCCGTGGTAGCAAGCCAGCGCGAGAGCATGCGCCAACCACTCTGGCCCGACTTGATCGTTTCGGCACCCTCGACCGTCTCGACCAGCAATCCGGTTTTGAAATTGCTGGCTGCGAAAGATTTCTTGCTCAAGCCGTCCACTCGGCGCCGGTAAAACAAGCCGATGGCCAGCGAGAGCACAAAAAACATCAGCGGAATCAGCCCCAGCCACCCGCCAATCCAGACGATCACCAACAAAAAGAGCAGCGCAAAGGGTACGTCGATCATCAAGTGAGACGTCAACGATGTGAGAAAACTGCGCACCGTCTCGTAGCCTTTGAGCTGGGCCGCCAACGAGCCCACGCTGCGGGGCAACTGATCGAGGCGAATCGCCAGAAAACGGGTGTACACCTCTCGGGCCAGCTTCTGGTCGACCTGATCGACCAATTGCTCGAACACCCGCGAGCGCGCGAGCTTGGCCAGGGTCTCAAAGAAGATGGCGAGCAGCACGCCCAGGGTCAGCACCCACAGCGTCTGGCTGGCGCCAGTGGGCACCACGCGGTCGTAAACCTGCATGCTGTAGAAAGAGGTGGCCAGCGCAATCAGGTTGATCAGTAGCCCCCCTACGACGCCCTCGACCCAGATGCGCTTGCGCGAGAAGATCTCGCGGCGAATCAACCGATAGATCTCGCTGGCGGAAGGGTCGAAGGGCCGCGCCATCTTGAGCTTGACCGCCTGCCAGTCGACAAGCCCATTGAGCGGCGTCTCGACCCAGCGGTTGGCTTGTGTGTCATAGGAATCGGTGAGCCACTCGTTTTGCGCAGTGCGACCCCGTAGCAGGGCCCAGCCACGATCAGGACGATAAATCAGGCAGGGGCAATCGGACGGATCGACCGAGTTGCCCTTGATCCAGCGTGGTTTGGGCAGTTGCAAGGCCTCGACCAGATCGTCAATGACCCGCTGGGGCGCAATATCGGCTGGACCCAGTTCGAGGCTACCCGGCTTATCTAGGATGGCCTGCAGAGCCAGACGGTCAACCGGCTCGGATTGGATCTGCGCCAAGCGCATCAGAAGGGGAACCAAAGGATTCACAGTCAGGACCTCTCAGCGAGAAGGGATGGCAGCAGGAGGCCCCAGCCCAGACAGCACACCGGGGACGCCCTCAACCAGAAGGACCAGACGCCAAGTGGCCATCACGTAGGCCACATTGACTTCGGCCAACGAGGTCTGCGCCTGCGACAGTTCGCGGGCTGCATTCATGACCTCGACCCAGGTCTTGCGACCGGCCAGGAATTGACGGTCCCAAGAGGCCACCATGTCTCGGGTCAGGCCAAGGCCCGCCTCCAGGCTCTGCCGCCGCTGCACCTGGGCGAGCGCGGAAACGTGCTCAAGCGTGACTTGTTCAATCAGGGCACGTCGACTCGACTCGACCTCGGCCCGCAGAGCCTCGACCCTGGCCACGGCCGCTTCCACACCCGTTTGCGCCGAAAGCCCGGCTCCAGGAGTGGCCGACAGGCCTATGAAAAAGCGGTTGGCAGAACTCGGTCCGCCCGCGGTGAAGCTGCCCTGCTGATGCTCGGCACGGGCATAGACTTCGGGCATCAGCTGCGCTTTGCGAATCTCCACATCCATCTCTTGCTGGCGGATCTGGGCCTGCAATTTGGTCGCGGTGGGGCTGTTGGTCCAGGCCTTCTCCAGCGAGGGAGCCAGGTCGAGCACCGGCTCAACCGGCATGACGACCAGTGATTCGAGGCTCTGCCCCTCCAGACGTCGCCCGGTCAGTTGCTCCAGTCGGGCCCAAGCGGAGGCCTGCTGGGCCTGAGCCACTGCGGCCTCAGCCTGCGCCTGTTCAAGACGGCCTTGCGCCAGCACACCGTCGGCTACCGCAGACAAGCCGCCCTCCACCCTGCGCGCAATGAGAGCAGCCAGGCGCTGATGGGTCTGGACGTTTTCCTTGAGGGCCAATGCCTTCTGCTCGCCGGATTTCCACTCGCCCCAGGCTGCGATGGTTCGCAGAGCCAACTGCTGCCGACTCTCCTCAAATTGGGCCTGCGCCACTGCCACCGCAGCCTCGGCCCGGTTAACGCCGGCAGTGAGTCGACCTGCAGTCCAAAGTGGCTGCTGCAATCGCAAAACCACGACCCGCCCATCACCCTTGCTGTAGCTGGGGTCGGCGCTTGAAGCGTTGGCCTGCTCGACCGAAACCGACGGGGTCGGGTAGAACTGCCATTTGGAACCTTTGACGTCAGATTGCGCAGCGCCGATCAGGCGGCTCTGGCTCTGAAGCAGCGGGTTGCCCTCAAAGGTCAGGTTGAGCAGGCCGACCATGCCAGAGGCATGCGCGGAAGTGATCACCAGTGCAAGCGCACTGACGGCAAAACCAAATCTGAGAAAAAACGGAGCAAGCATGCGCGATATGGGGTCTGCGGGCCACGGAAAGACTGCGTGCGACCACCCTGTATCCAGTCACAACAGGCAAACTTCG
>JBILUT010000355.1:0-2675 GCA_044370875.1 Polaromonas sp.
GGCAGCAGCAGATCGGCCCCATCACGGCTGCTCATCAGGGCGTCTTGTAGCACCCGCAGGAAGACGCGGCCACTGGCCCGGTGCGCGGGTGTGTTCAGTGCAGAGACACACAGGGGTTCGATGAGTTCATCGATCAGCACGGGCGACAGGCCCTGGCACACATCCAGAACGCTCATTGCGTCTGCGCACTCGAAGCGACGGACCTGCCAGCCCATCGCCCAGTGCATGAGCCGGAGCTTGTCGATCCAGCTCCAGCCTTGCGCTGCCAAGATGCCTGCACTCACCGCCAGGGTGGCGGGCATGCGGTGGCGCCAGTCGGGCAGGCTCAGGCCGCGGCCATCGGCAAAACACAGAGTCAGGGGCATTCGCCTGAGCAATTGCTCAGGCTCCAGGCCCAGGCTTTGCATCATTGCCAGGGTGTCCCGGTAAGCCCCGATGAGGATGTGCTGCCCGTTGTCCAGCGCGAGCGCCTGTCCCTGGTGCATGACCTCCAGCCGACGCGCGCGTCCGCCGGCCTGACGGGCAGCCTCAAGCAGCTCAACCTGCCAGCCCCGGCGCATGAGTTCGACTGCGGCCACGCATCCGGCCCAGCCCGCGCCAACAACAGCCACTCGCATCAGTAGACGCGACCGAAAGCCTGTGTTTTCCAGGCCAGCCAGAACTTGCGCAGCGGCGTCAGGCTGATGCGCTGATGCAGCACCCGGTAGTTGTCGCGCTTGATCTCATGCAGCAGCGTGCGGTAGATGCTGGCCATCATCAAGCCAGGTTTTTGGGCTCGATGGTCGGCCGCAGGCAGCACGGACAGGGCTTCATCGTAGAGGCGCAGGGCTCGCTCGGTCTGAAAGCGCATCAGGGCGGTGAATCGCTCGGAGTACTGACGCTGCAGGATCTCGTGAGCCTTGACGTCGAACTGCTGCAGCTCGCTGATGGGCAGGTAGATACGCCCGCGCATTGCATCCTCGCCGACATCGCGAATGATGTTGGTCAACTGGAAGGCCAGCCCAAGCTTGTGGGCGTAGGCGGTCGTCTCCGGATGCGTCTGCCCGAAGATATGGGCCGCCACTTCACCGACCACGCCCGCGACCAAGTGGCAGTAGCGGGTGAGGGCCTGCACATCCAGGTAGCGGCTTTGTTGCAGATCCATTTCGCAGCCGTCGATTACCGAGTTGAGGTGCTCGGCGCTGATTTGGTAGGCCGGCGCCCAGGGCATCAGGGCCTTGAGCACCGGGTGGCTGGGCCGACCTGCGTAGGCACTGGCAACCTCGCTGCGCCACCAGGCCAGCTTAGTCTGCGCTACGCCCGGATCACTGACCTCGTCGACCACATCGTCCACCTCGCGGCAGAAGGCGTAGAAGGCCGTGATGGCCGCGCGCCGG
Source organism: Polaromonas sp. (assembly GCA_044370875.1). Classification (GTDB taxonomy): domain Bacteria; phylum Pseudomonadota; class Gammaproteobacteria; order Burkholderiales; family Burkholderiaceae_C; genus Polaromonas. Next base: position 1,377 of record JBILUT010000355.1, read on the forward strand.
TCCTTGGGCAGGAACAGAAAGGCGTAGTAGAAGCTGCTGCCCGAGGCGGCCGCCTTGTCTTGCACATATTGCTCGGGGGTCATGGACCGATTGTCGCTTGGCGCGCAACGGCGGCAGCTGCGCGGCATCTGTCTGACTTTTCGCTGTACCCCCGCCTTCAGGTGTGAGGATGGCTGATCTTCGACCCCGTGCGGATGGCCTGTGTTGCACCCGAAACCAGAGCGCATTGACAAAAATATGTAACTAAGTTACAAACCGGATTCTTGTTTTACGTACGGCCAATTCGAACAATCCTACTTCTAAAAAATTCATTCAGATGGAATTCCAGCTCTGAAAAAATGTTTTTTTAGACTATGTATGGGTCAGGTGAAAAAGGCGACTTCTTACTTAGTTACATTCAGCAGGTCTGATTCATCGCGTTGTTCGTCCGATCTTCAAGGATCGCTCCTCATGAACTTTGCCCCTCACTCTTCGGCTGACATCGTTATTTTTGGCGCAGTGGGCGACCTGTCCTTCCGCAAACTGCTGCCGGCGCTCTACATGGCGCATCTTCATGGCCGTCTGGAGCTGGGCACGCGCATTGTGGGCGTGGGTCGCCAGGCCTGGACGCGCGAGCAATACCTGCAATTCATCGGCGAACGCTCGCCCGGTTTCATTGAGGCTTCGGCTTTCGATGCCGGTCAGTGGCGCTCTTTCCTCGAGCGTCTGCATTACTGCAGCGTGGACCTGTCCGATGCAGCCGCCTACGGCGCCCTCAAGGAACTGGGGCTGTCCTCGAACCTGCGCTTGTTTTACCTGGCCACGGCACCCGGCCTGTTCGCAACGATCTGTGAGCACCTTGGATCGGCCGGCCTCATCGATGAGCGATCACGCATCGTGCTGGAAAAGCCCCTGGGCACCGACCTGGCCTCGGCCCAAGCGATCAACGCCGCCGTGGCGCGTTACTTCAGAGAAGACCAGATCTATCGCATCGATCACTACCTGGGCAAGGAGACGGTACAGAACTTGATGGTCTTGCGTTTTGGCAATGCCATCTTCGAGCCCCTGTGGCGCGCTCCGTACATCAAAAGCGTGCAGATCACGGTGGCCGAGACGGTGGGTGTGGGCAGCCGGGCAGGTTTCTACGACGGGGCCGGGGCCTTGCGCGACATGGTGCAGAACCACCTGCTGCAGCTGCTGTGCATCGTCGCGATGGAGCCTCCCGTCTCCCTGGAGGCCGACGACGTTCGCGATGAAAAGCTTAAGGTGTTGCGATCGCTGCGCAAAATGGATCTGGCAGCCATAGGCCGTGACACGGTG
>JBILUT010000357.1:0-2656 GCA_044370875.1 Polaromonas sp.
AAGATTTCATCGACTGTAACAAGTCGAGATCAAGCCTCTGGCAAGACAGGACTTTGTCTGAACGCAGGCGGCTGGTCCTGGCGATCGCCTTGAGCCTGATCGGTACAAGCCACGCACAAACCGCCACGCCTGGGCCCAAGACACAGGGGCGGGGCGTGCTGGTGGTCGGTGACTCGCTGAGCGCCGAATACGGCCTCAAGCGGGGCAGTGGCTGGGTTGCGCTGCTTGAGCAGCGCCTTCGCGAGCTGGGCCGCCGGGAGTCGGTGGTCAACGCCAGCGTCAGCGGCGACACCACGGCCGGCGGACGGTCCCGGCTGCCGGCCCTGCTTGAGCAGCATCGGCCTAGCCTCGTGATCATCGAACTGGGCGGCAATGATGCGCTGCGCGGGTTGCCGCTGAGCCAAACCGAGGACAACCTGCGCACCATGGTCCAGGCCAGCCGCGCTGTTGGCGCCCGCGTGCTGCTGCTGGGCATGCAGATGCCGCCCAACTACGGGGCCCGGTACGCCGCCGAATTTGCCGGGCTGTACGCCAAGGTCGCTCGCCAAAGCGGCAGCGCACTGGTGCCGTTTTTCCTCAAGGGGGTGGCCGACCGGCCCGACCCGACCGAGCTGTTTCAGGCCGATCGCATCCACCCCAACGAGCGGGCGCAGGCCGTGATGCTCGACAATGTCTGGCCCGAGCTGAAAAAACTCCTGAAGTGAGCCTGCAAACCCTCAGCGCCGATCGCGTCCTGCAATGCCTGGGCAGCTTCTCGGCCATCATCGATGCCCGCTCGCCCGGCGAATATGCAGAAGACCACCTGCCCGGCGCCTTGAACTGGCCCACCCTCGATGACGAGCAACGTCAGCAGATCGGCACCGACTACAAGCAAATCAACGCCTTCGAAGCCAAGAAGCGTGGCGCGGCCCTGGCCGCCCGCAACATTGCCGGGCATATCGAGCGAGAGCTTTCAGACAAGCCCAAGGAATGGGCCCCTCTGCTCTATTGCTGGCGCGGTGGCAAGCGCAGCGGCTCCCTCGCTCTGGTGCTAGACCAGATCGGCTTTCGAGTCAGCCTGATTGAGGGCGGCTACAAAGCCTTTCGCACAGCGGTACTGGCCGACCTGCCCAAACAGGTACAAAGGCTGCGCTTTCAGGTCATCTGCGGCACCACGGGGTCAGGCAAGACCCGACTGCTGCAGGCCCTGTCTGAACTGGGGGCCCAGGTGCTTGATCTTGAGGCCCTGGCCTGCCACCGCAGTTCGGTGCTAGGTCTGTTGCCCGGGCAGTCACAACCCTCGCAGAAAGCCTTTGACACCCGCATCTGGGATGCATTGCGCCAGTTTGACCCTGCGCGGGTGGTCTATGTGGAGAGCGAAAGCAAGAAGGTGGGCAACGTGGCTGTGCCCGAGAGCCTGATCAACGCCATGCGTGCCAGCGCTTGTCTGCATCTGATCCTGCCCGACCCCTACCGGGTACAGCTGCTGATGGAAGACTACGATTTTTTTGTACGCGACACCGAATTTTTTTGCGAACGGCTCGAGACTCTGGTGCAGGTGCGCGGCGGACCCCTGGTGCGGCAATGGCAGACCCTGGCGCGAGCCGGCCGCACACCCGAGGTGGTGCAGGACCTGCTGACCCAGCACTACGACCCAAGCTATCTGCAATCGATGCAGCGTAACTTCGTCCAGTATCCGGATGCCATCCCACTGCCCGCCCGAGATCACAGCCAGGACGCGATGAAAGAGGTGGCGCGGCAGATCTTGGCTGCGGGGTCCTGATCGGGCTTGAGCGGGTAACGCAGCTGCACACCAGACCCGAGAGCCGCTCATTGCGCGACACAAGCGCGCAGGGTTCTAAGGGGCAGAAAGCATCAGACGGCTACATCGCAGCCAAGGCCCGCTCGATATCGGCCTTGAGGTCAGCCACTGCTTCGAGCCCGATGGCCATTCGCACCAGGCCGCCGCGGTAAGGCGGGGTTTTGCTGCGGATGGCGGGCCACAGGTAAGGGGCGCACAAGCTCATCGGGCCGGCCCAGCTGTAGCCCAGGCGGAACAGCTTGAGGCTGTCGCAGAAATGGTCGACCCGCTCCTGCCGGTACGACGGCTTGAACACCACGCTGACCAGACAGGCCGCAGCGCGGGCGTCGCGCTGCCAAGCGCTGTGACCGGGCGAATCGGCCAGACAGGGGTGGAGCACCTGCTCAAAGTGCGGCTGCTGTTGCAACCAATGCGCCAGCTCGCGGGTGGCCGCGTCCTGCGCGGCATAACGCAGCGCCATGGAAGGCAGGCCGCGCAGCACCAGCTCGACATCGTTGGCAGCCACGCCCAAGCCCAGACGCGTGTGACAGTGCAGCAGTTGGTGGTGCAAGGCTTCGTCCCGGGTCACCACCGACCCCATGAGCACGTCGGCACCGCCCGAGGGGTATTTGGTCAGGGCCTGAACGCTGACGTCAACGCCCATCTCGAAGGCGCAAAACGCAATCCCCGCCCCCCAGGTGTTGTCCAGCGCCAGCACGATGCCCTTGGGGTGACAGGTACCGAAGGCACGCACCGTGGCCACCAGGGCGGGTAGGTCGGGGTACTCCAGCGTGATGGAGCCAGCCGCCTCAAGCCAGACCAAGCGGGTGCGAGGACTGAGCCGCGCCACCAGATCGGCCGGGTTCATGGGGTCGT
>JBILUT010000358.1:0-2655 GCA_044370875.1 Polaromonas sp.
ACGTTGGGCCGATCCACTTGGGCGCAGATGTCATGCGCCTGCTGCTGGTGGCTGAGGTAGTAGCCGGGCATGTCTCGCTGGTTGATCGGTTCAATCAGCACGGTAAGCCCGTGCCCGGCCAGCCGATCACAAGCCAGCCGAAGGTTGTCCACATAGGTTTTCCGCAGCACGGCCGGCTCCTGGCCTGAGGGCACCTTACCCGCCATTACATGCAAGCGCTGCACGCCGGTGGCCAGCGCATAGCGCAGGCTGGTGTCAATGCTTTGGGCAAACTCTGCCTTCCGGTCGGGCAGGCAGGCCAGACCGCGGTCGCCGTTCTCCCAGCTGCCTGGCGGCAGGTTAAACAAGGCCTGGGTCAGGCCGTGGCTCTGCAGGCGATGGGCGATCTCTTCGGGCTTGAAGTCGTAGGGGAACAGATACTCGACCGCCTTAAAACCGTCGGCGGCGGCGGCCGCGAAGCGCTCCAGAAAGGGAACTTCGTTGTACATCATGCTCAGGTTGGCAGCAAAGCGCAGCATCACTTGTTTCCTTACCAGGGCGCATTGAAGCTGGACTTTAGTTCATCGAGCTGCTTTTGCGTGAGTGGGGCGGGCCGGTTTTGCCCGAGAAGCCATAAGCGGGCGGTTTCTTCAAGCTCCTCCAGCACCGCCATCGCGTGTTCGGGGCTGTCGGCCCAGACCATCGGACCGAGCCTGTCGAGCATCACGGCCCGCAAGGGTGTGGGGCTTTGCGCGATGACCATGGCCACTTGCTCGGCAACCTTCGGATCACCCGGACGGTGGTAGGGCAGCAGCGGCACCCGGCCGACCTTCATCACCTGATAGGGGGTGATCGGCGGCAAGATGGCTTGTGCGTTCCACACGCCTTGCAGCGTCAAGGCCACCAGGTGGGTGCTGTGGGTGTGAAGCACACAACGCGCACCCGGAGCAGCAGCGTAGATACGCTGGTGCAGCGCCAGGGTTTTACTGGCGCGCTGCCCTCCGAGCTGCCGGCCCTGGTCGTCGATCCAGGCCAGATGATCGGCTTGCAGGAAACCCAGGCAGGCATCGGTGGGGGTGATCAGGTAGCCATCGGTCAGTCGGACGCTGATATTACCGGCGGTCGAATGCACCAGGCCACGCTCGAACAAGGATCGCCCGACTCGGCAGATGGCCTCGCGCAGAGGCGCTTGGTCAGGGGGGATACCGGACATCACCATGCGGTTTATCTCAGAGCGGGACACCGGCTTTCGCCAGGGCTTCGCTGAAGAAATCGGGACTGCCAAAATTGCCCGATTTGAGCGCAAGCCAAAGGGCCTGGCCCTGCCACTGGCCCTCTGTCCAGGGGACGCCAGCACAGATGCTCGGACCAATGCGTAGCTTGCTCACGCCCAGGGCCTGGGTCACCGCACCCGAGGTTTCGCCGCCTGCCACGACCAGCTTGCGCACACCCCCCTGAACCAGGGCACAGGCCATTTCACTCAAGGCCTGCTCGGTCAGCGTCCCGGCCTGCTCGGTGCCCAGCTTGGTCTGAACCGCCCGCACACTGGCGTGATCGGCGGTGGCGTGGATGAGTACCGGGCCAGAGCGCAGCAGTTCCAGGGCCTGCGCCTTGAGTTGGGTTAGGCTCTGCCGGCCTTCGTGCAGGGCCAGCGGGTCCAGGCGCAGGCTGCTGCGACCGGCGGCCGTCCATCGGGCCACCTGCCCCTGTGTGGCTTCGGAGCAAGATCCACTGATCAGTGCGGCCGATCCCGGCGCGGGGTGCAGTTGGTCGGCGTGAGGTCCAGGGGTGAACCAGCCCCTGCGGGCATAGGCCGGGCCCAGACCCAGGGCCAGGCCTGATCCAGCCGTTACCAGGGGCAAGTCGGTGCAGGCTTCGGCCAAGGTTAGAAGATCTTCGTTGCTGATGGCATCGGCCACCGCAATGCCCGTCCCCTGTTGCTGCAGTTGCTGCAGCCGCCGTCGCACCGCGTCGGACCCTTGCTGAACCACAGGCTGGGGCAGCAGGCCCACGGTTTGTCGGGTTTGCGACTGCAGCACCCGCAGCAGGTTGGCATCCGTCATGGGTGTCAGCGGGTGCAGACGCATGCTGGAGTCGCTGAGCAAGGTGTCGCCGACAAACAGGTGTCCACGGAACACCGTGCGCCCGTTTTCCGGAAAGGCCGGGCAGGCAATGGTGATCGATGCTTGCAACTTCTGCATCAGTGCGTCGGCGACGGGTCCGATATTGCCCTGGGCCGTTGAGTCAAAGGTGGAGCAGTACTTGAAGTAAATCTGCCGCGCGCCAGCGGCTTGCAGGGCAGCCAGCGCATGCAGGCTCATGCTGACAGCCTCTGGTACCGGGCAGGTGCGGCTTTTGAGCGCGACCACCACGGCGTCTGCTTCAGGTAGCGGTCCTTGTGGCACGCCGATCACCTGTACCGTGTGCATACCGGCGCGCACCAGCATGCTGGCTACGTCGGTAGCGCCCGTAAAGTCATCTGCAATCACCCCCAGGATCAAGGCGTCTCCTTGGCGGGTAAGGCCAGTCCGGCCAGCGCTGCGTAGTACTTGATGACCGCGGCATCATCTTCAGCCCCGTGGCCCATCGCTGCTGTGGCCAGGTAGAGCTGGTGCGAGGCGGCAGCCAGGGGCAGCGGGAAGTTCAGCTTGCGCGCGGCATCGAGCACGATGCCCA
>JBILUT010000359.1:0-2646 GCA_044370875.1 Polaromonas sp.
GAGCTCATTGAGCTTGGGCTGGCGCTGCTGAATCTCCACCCACTCCAGATCAAACGGCAGGCCCAGCCAGTTGCCCATGGTCTTGAGAGAGTCGTTGCAGGCCTTGATGGACCTGCGCGAACTCTCGAAGGTTTCGATTTCTTCCGGCGTCAAAGCCTCGCGCGGGTTGACGCTGAGTTCGGCCTCTAAAAGCACCAGCTTGTCGTGGGCCACGCTGCGCTCACGGCGCACCGCATCCGGATTACGCGCGGCCTTGCCCGCACCGGCCTGCGCCTGCGCCCCAGCCCCATCTTGCCCGATGCGCGAGACCAGATCCCGAAAGCCCTGCTGGGTGTAGAAATACAGCAAGATGACCAGCACCAGCAAAAAGGTCAGCAGCAAGATGACGACGATCAGCGCGGTGTCCATGGCAGCCCCCAAAACAACATGGCCCGATGTTATGGCCTTTTAATGTCTCGGGGATAGCCGGATATCCCGGTATTTCCCGGCCTGGACCGCCCAAAAAGCCGGGTCATACCGGCCTGCTTGGGTCATTAAGGGCCTGATCTCGGTGGCTGCCCCGTCTGGGACGCATCCGCGGCCCCACCGGCTGCACCGGTGATCTGCTGCCAAACTCGCCACTCTGAAGAGGTAAGCCGATCGGCACCACGGGCTGTGGCCTCAAACTGCTGAAGGTCGGTCAGCAGGCCCAGTTGCCTGATTTCTGAATAGAGCGTCTTGTAGCGCTCGACCGCATGGTCAGACCGGGCCGCGATCGTGTGCAAAGGCAGTTGAGACACATCGTCTGCAAGCTGCCGCTCGCGACGGGCGTTTTCAATCAGCACCTGCACATCCTCTTTCGACAGGTGCAGTCGCTTGGCCTCCCGATTGATCACCTCGGCTTCCGCCTCAGAGATCTGGCCGTCGGCGAGCATCCTGAAAAGTTCCTGCTTGAGGGCGTCCCGCTCTTTGTGCAACTGGTCCGAAAAGGCCGAGGACAACAAGGCCGCTGGAATCGCAAAGATGCCAATGCCGATGAGGGCGAGCACGATGGTGACCACACGGCCGGCCGGTGTGACCGGCGATATATCCCCGTAGCCCACCGAAGCCAGGGTGATCACCGCCCAGTAGATGGACTGCGGAATGTTTTCAAACTTCTCGGGCTGCGCTTCATGTTCAAACAAATAGCCCAGACTGGCCGTCAAGACGACCAACAGCATCATGATGAAGGTCGCCGCTGCCATGACCGGCCATTCACGAACGATCACCTTGGCCAGCGTGGTCGTCGCACCGGTGTAGCGGGTCAACTTGAGCAGTCGAAGCAGCCTGAAGATACGCAAGAAGCGCAGATCAAACAGATGGTCCAGCAAGGCTTCGAGAAAGAACGGCAGCACAGCCAGCAGGTCGATCACCATCGAAGCCGTCTTGGCGTGTCGGAAGCGACCCCGCACGGGCGAAGCGAACTTGGGGTCTTCGACGCAGGAATACATGCGCAGGCAATATTCCACCGTAAAGATGGCCACCGCCACGATGTCCAGCACGATCAGCTCCATGTGGAGCAAATAATCGATCGAGTGCACCGACTCCAGAACGACCGAGCACACGGAAATCACCACACAAAAGGCGATAAACGTGTCGAAATACACATGCAGCTTGCCGCCGTAGTTGCTCGGATAGACCAGCGCATGCACATGCTGCCTGAAGGTGCGTCCTCGGTTCAGCGCCCGAAATTCATGCCAAGCCGGTACCAGCAGCCGAAACAGCTTGAGCAGACGCAGCAGCCTGAGCACCCGCAAGAATCGCAGGTCCAGCGGCAAGACAGCCTGCAAATAAAACGGCAAGATGGCCAGCAGGTCCACGATGGCAAATGGGTTGCGAACGAATGCCAGACGCGGTCGCTTGGCCGCTTGAAATTGCGGATCCTCGGGGGCGGTGTAGAGCCTGAGCAGATACTCCACCGTGAAGACCACCACCGAGAACACATCAAAGCGATCGAACCAGATCCGGTAGGGTTCATGGATCTGGGGAATCAGTTCCATCAGCAGAGCGGCCAGATTGAGCACGATCAACCAGACGATGATGCGATCAAACTGCTTTTGGTAGTTGCCGGGCAGCGTGGGATCGAACAACCATCGGTAAATCTGCTGCCGTGGGCCCCCGGTGACTTCAAGGACCTCCTGCTCGCGCTGGGCACGCTCGCCGATCACGGCCGGTACCTCGGGGTCGGACAAATGACGATACGAACGCAAAGGCGCAGCCTGATCGGCGGCTGCGGGATCGGAGTGCCGGTCGGTGCTCATGCCATGCTCCTCAGAATTCGACCTCGGCCACCTTGATCGGGTAGCCGCCCTTGTCGCACACAGTGATCTTGACCGTTAAAGCCTTGTCGATCGGATCCTCAGCCGCCAAGGCCAGCGTGACCGAAGCGACCGCCGATCCCGCCGGCGTCGCGGCGATTCTCTCGAGCACCATCTGCCCCGGCGACGTGGGGCTCGATGGGTCGCAACGCGTCAAAAAAGACATCGGTCGCCCTGAAAACGTATTGCGCAGGTCACCCATGGGCCCGCCCGCGCCAAACAGAGCCTTGGCGCAATCGGCCCAGGTCGGCGGTTTGGCCGGATCGGCGGCCGTCGATGCACAGGCTGCCGGCTCAAAACCCGCCTGACC
>JBILUT010000360.1:0-2638 GCA_044370875.1 Polaromonas sp.
GCAGGCCTGCAAGGCCGCCGGACTGAAGGTGCTGCTGGTTTCCGGTGGCTTTACCTTCTTCACCGACCGCATCCGCGACCGCCTTGGGATTGATTACACCCGCTCCAATGTGCTGGAGGTCCGCGATGGATTGCTGACCGGCCGCATGGTCGACCAGACCTGGGGCGACATCTGCGACGGCGCCGAAAAGAAGCGAATGCTGCTGCAGACCTGCGCCCAGCTCGGACTTGAGCCCAGGCAGGCCATCGCCGTAGGAGACGGGGCCAATGACCTGCCAATGATGGCCGCGGCTGGCCTATCGGTGGCCTACCAGGCCAAGCCAGCGGTACGCGCACAGGCCTGCGTGGCCATCAACCAGGGCGGACTCGACCGCCTGCTTGACGTGTTGCCCTCATAGAGACGCGGACGCACGCTCCGCAAAGCGCTCGACCACTGTCATCCGAAGCAGGGGCGCATAAAAAGCGGCCAGCGCTGACCGGCACAGACCCCGGCTGTCTCAGCCAGGCCCTAATCGTTGATCAAAATTTCAAACTGCGCATCGCCCATGTAGCGGTGCGAGCCCAGCGCCGCACTCAGTGCCGCTGACTCAGCCTGCTGCCAGGCCTGCAGCACATCGCGCTGCGCCTCACTCAGGCTGGCCGGATCGGGCGACTCGCCAAAGTCGGCATACAGCCGCAAGACCTGCCGATAGACCGGCACCACCAGGCTGGCATCACCCAGGGCCTCTTCAAGGGCCTTGCAAAAGCGCTGTTCGGCGCGTCTTCGCTCGCCCTCAAGCGCCTCATCGAAAACCTGCAGGCGGACCCGGTAGGCGCTCATCCTTAGCTTCGACGGCTCAAATCCCTGGGGACCAATTGGCCATGGGCTCCCCCATGCGAATGGAGCCGCCGGGCTGCCATGCAGGGTTAAAGCGCAGCGGGCCCCTTGGGAACAGCAGGACCACCGTCGACCCCAGAAGAAAACGGCCCATCTCCTGCCCTTTCTGCAAAGTCAGCGCCCGATCCCGATAGGTCCACAAACGCGGGTCAGGGCCTGAGCGCTCGATAACACCATGCCAGGCGGTGGCCATGCTGCCGACAATCGTGGCTCCCACCAACACCAGCACCCAAGGCCGCCCGTCGCTGCTGAACACACACACAACCCGCTCATTGCGGGCAAACAAGCCCGGCACCGTGCGGGCGGTGGCCGGATTGACCGAATACAAGTCGCCCGGCACATGCATCATGCGCTCGAGCACGGCGGTGCACGGCATGTGAATTCGGTGGTAGTCACGCGGGCTGAGATACAGCGTTGCGAAATGCCCATCTTCGAAAGCCTGCGCCAGCGCTGCATCACCGCCCACCAGAGCCCGGGTGGAATAGCTGTGGCCCTTGGCCTGAAAAATCTGCTCGCCGGATATAGGGCCGAACTGGCTGATACTGCCGTCGACCGGGCTGATCAAATCGGCCTGGGCAAGCGGTCGAGCACCGGGTTTGAGGGCGCGGGTGAAGAACTCATTGAAGGTCCGATAGCTGGCCACATCAGGCTGATCGGCCTCGTCCATGTTCACACCGTAACGGCTGACAAAGCGCTCGATCGCCCACCGCGTCAAGCCGCCGGCCTGCCAGTTCGCGAAGCGACCGGCGATTTGCGTTAACAGCAGCTTGGGCAGCAGCCGCTGGACCAGAACATTCATGCGGTCAGACACAGGATTCCTAAATACAGGATGAGCCGGCGATTCTAGTCATCGCCTGCGATGCGTCATCGCCCTGCGCACGAGCGGTTCGATACGGGGTCATTTCAAAGCTCTGCGCATCGGTATACAGACCGGTTTCTTGACCGAAAAATTGGGCTGCACTAAGCTCGACAACATGCCAAGCCTCATCCGCATTTGCTTGATCGCCCTGACCCTGTCAGGCGCGACGGCCTGGGCCGATGCGCTGGAGGATTTCCTCAACCAGAAGGGCCTGCTCAGCCCCACGGCGCTGTCCCTGCCCCCGCCTGTGCTGCCTAAAGCCTCAGAGGTGGCCGTGCATGCGATGGGCTTTATGGGCGTGCCCTATCGGTGGGGCGGCAACGAGGCCGAAACCGGACTGGACTGCAGCGGCTTTGTCCGGGCGGTGTACCAGCAAATCCTGGGCGTGACCCTCCCCCGCACCTCCGATCGGCAGGCCGCGGTTACCCTGACCATCGACTTGAAGGACCTGGCACCGGGCGATCTGGTTTTTTTCAACACCATGAAGCAAGCCTTCAGCCACGTCGGCATCTATGTGGGTGAAGGGCGCTTTGTCCACGCACCCCGCACAGGCGAGCGGATACGGCTGGAAAAACTGGCGGGCAGCTACTGGCGAGACCGCTTTGATGGCGCAAGGCGAGTCGTGGCCAGCGTAGAGGCTGCGCCCACACTCAACCGGCCTTAAGGAGGCTCACGCCGGATACAAGTGGCGCTCAGGGCCGCCAAAGGCCAGACTAGGGCGAAGCTGCCTGGCCCTGCTCGGCCTTCTCAAGGGTCTGTTCGACGAAGTTGCGGTAGAGCTCATTGAGCTTGGGCTGGCGCTGCTGAATCTCCACCCACTCCAGATCAAACGGCAGGCCCAGCCAGTTGCCCATGGTCTTGAGAGAGTCGTTGCAGGCCTTGATGGACCTGCGCGAACTCTCA
>JBILUT010000016.1:0-10048 GCA_044370875.1 Polaromonas sp.
CACCTGGCCGTTGAGGGCGCTTCGGTACTGCTGGCTGCAGCCGATACCTTCCGGGCGGCCGCGCGCGAACAGCTGATGGTCTGGGCCGAGCGCAACACGGTGGATATCGTCAGCCAGGACGGTGCTGACCCAGCAGCTGTGAGTTTCGATGCGGTCAGCGCCGGTCGGGCGCGAGGCAAGGATGTGGTGCTCATCGATACCGCCGGGCGACTGCCGACGCAGCTGCATTTGATGGAAGAGCTGCGCAAGATCAAGCGAGTCATCGGCAAAGCTGATCCTCATGCGCCCGATGAAGTGTTGCTGGTGATCGATGGCAACACGGGGCAGAACGCACTGGCGCAGGTGAAGGCTTTCGACGAAGCGCTGCAATTGACCGGCCTGGTCATCACCAAGCTTGACGGTACCGCCAAGGGCGGCGTGCTGGCGGCTATTGCGCTTTGGGCTCGCGAGCGCACCAAGCAGCATCCGCAGTGGCGTGCACCGGCGGTCTATTTCATTGGTGTTGGCGAAAAGCTCGAGGATCTGGAGACCTTTGAAGCTCGCGAGTTTGCGCAGGCCTTGCTCGACTAGATCGACCTGATGCCTTCTGCTTCAGAGGGCGCCCGCGACCGTTCACACCGCAGCGCATCCCGATTTCACACGCAGCGCGCAAGCAGTCGCGCGCCCACGCGGGCGGTTTGGTGGTCGCGGTCAAAAATGGGATTGAGTTCAGCCAAGTCGGCGGCAATGAGCTTGCCGCTGGCTTTGACTTGCTCGATCACTGCTTCAATGAACGGTAGCGGCACGCCCAGCGCGGCGGGCGCTGACACGCCTGGCGCCATGGCGGCGCTGAGCACGTCCAGACAGATGGTGAGGTACACCGCGTCGCAAGCTTGAAGGTCCTGGGCCAAATCTGTCTGGGCCTGGGCCCAATCGGCGGGAGTTTGCAGAGCTTCGTCCAGTCGCCAGCGGGTGCCGGTGGCCTGCGCTCGGTCGAAGAGCGCGGGGGTGTTGGCAAAGCGACTGATGCCCAGCACGGTGTAGGCAAAGGGCTGGCCGTGGCTGTGGCACCAATGGTGGATTTGGGCGAAGGGGGTGCCACTGTTGGGCGCGGCAGCGTGGCGCAGGTCGAAATGCGCATCGAGGTTGAGCACCAGCAGGCGCCCGGGCGTGCGGCCTTGGCTGACAAGTCCGCCAAAGGTACCCCAGGCCACTTCGTGCCCACCGCCCATCACCAGCGGCAAGCCGCCTTGGGCGCGCACTTGAAGCACAGTGGCCGAGAGTTCAGCTTGCGCGGCTTCCAGGGCGATGCCTTCGCAATGCAGATCACCCGCGTCCCACAAGGCGGTGGCGGGCGCGGACAGGTTGGCAAGGGCCTGGCGCAGCGCGGCGGGGCCGCCAGCCGCACCGGTGCGGCCCTGGTTGCGGCGCACCCCCTCGTCCACCGCAAAGCCGATCAGCACCACACCGCCCTGGGCTTGGCCGTGCCAGAGCTGCACACGGTGATGCCAGCGGGCCAGGCGTTCGGGCGCGGCGGTTTCCTCACCATCTTGGCGGCCGGTCCATGCGGTGGGGGCTTGGTGGGGCATGGGGACTCCCGTTGGGGTTGGTGTCAGAAGGGCAGCCAGCGGCCAGCCACGGCGCGCCCGGCGCAGGGCTGGCCACCAAGCCAATAGGTCAGTTCACGGGGGTGGTTGACGCGCCAGGCGGCCAGGTCAGCGCGCCTGCCGGTAACCAGGGTGCCGCGATCGTGCAGGCCCAAGGCCCGGGCGGCGTGCGCCGTCGCGCCCTGCAGCGCTTCCAGCGGTGTCAGGCGCCAAAAGGTGCAGGCCATGTGCAAGGCAGTCAGCAGCGACAGACAGGGGGAGCTGCCAGGATTGTGGTCGGTGGACACAGCCATCGGTACGCCGGCCTCGCGCAGCGCGGCCACCGGCGGTGAGGTGGTGTCGCGCAGGCAGTACCAGGCAGCGGGCAGCAGCACCGCCACGGTGCCGGCGGTACGCATGGCAGCGATGCCGGCGGAGCTTAAGTGCTCGATATGGTCGCACGACAACGCGCCGTAGCCAGCGGCCAGCTCCGCCCCGCCTCGGTGGCTCAGTTGCTCGGCGTGCAGCTTGAGCGGCAGGCCCAGCGTCCGCGCGGCCTCGAATACACGCTGGGTTTGGGCCAGGCTAAAGCCAATGGTTTCGCAAAACGCATCTACCGCGTCCACCAGGCCTTGCGCTTGCAGAGGCGCCATCCAGTCGCAGACGGCACCGATGTAGTCGTCGGCCCGGCCCTCGAATTCGGGCGGCAAGGCGTGGGCGCCGAGGTAGGTGGTGCGCACGGTGAGCGCTCTGGCATCTTCCAGCGCACGGGCCACGCGGAGGCATTTGGCCTCGTCGGCCAAGGTCAGGCCATAACCGGACTTCACCTCTACCGTCGTGACGCCTTCGCGCATCAGCGCATCGGCCCGGGTACAGGCCTGGGCCAACAGATCGGCCTCGGTGGCGGCGCGGGTGGCCGCCACGGTAGAACGGATGCCGCCGCCGGCAAGGGCGATTGCTTCGTAGCTGGCGCCTTGCAGCCGCAAGTCGGCCTCGTGGGCGCGATGGCCGCCGTACACCAGATGCGTGTGGCAGTCGATCAGGCCCGGGGTGAGCAGCGCGCCATGCAGGGCGTGTTCTTCGGCCACCGCCAGGCCGGCCGGCAGCTGGCGCTCAGGCCCCATCCAGGTGATTAGGCCGCCCTGCGCCAGCAAGGCGCCCCGCTCAATGAAGCCCCAGTCGCCACCGTGCAAGGTAGCAATATGGCAGTCGCAAAACAGAGTGGCGCTGGTCATGGCGGTGATGCGCTCAATGTGTTGCGCTGACTGTGTCGCGCCACAGGGTAGCCCACAGGCTGGGCTGCACGCCGTGCAGCGCGCCGCCCAGCACCAGCGCTTTGGCGGCTTCGATATCGGGGGCGAACAGGCGGTCGGCGTCGTAGCGAGCCACCTGGGCGCGCAGCAGCGCGTGGGCGGCTTCGAGCGGGGCCGAGCTGGCCAGCGGGCGGTGGAAGTCCACGCCCTGCGCGGCAGCCAGCCATTCGATGCCGAGGATGGTGGCGGTGTTGTCGGCCATGTTAGCCAGGCGGCGTCCGGCATAGGTGGCCATGCTGACGTGGTCTTCCTGGTTAGCGCTGGTGGGCAGGCTGTCGACGCTGGCGGGGTGGGCGAGCGATTTGTTTTCGCTGGCCAGCGCGGCGGCCGTCACGTGGGCGATCATGAAGCCGCTATTGAGCCCAGGGTTGTTCACCAAGAAAGGCGGCAAGCCCGAGAGCGTGCTGTCGATCAGCAGCGCGATGCGCCGCTCGGCGAGTGCGCCGATTTCGGCAATGGCCAGCGCCAGGCTGTCGGCGGCGAAGGCCACCGGCTCGGCGTGGAAGTTGCCGCCCGAGAGCACTTCACCGGCACCGAAGCTGCCTTCTGGTCCTCCGGTGAAGACCAAGGGATTGTCCGTCACGGCATTGGCCTCGGTCAGCAGGGTGCGCGCGGCGTTGGCGATCAGATCACGGCAGGCGCCCATGACCTGCGGCTGGCAGCGCAGACTGTAGGGGTCTTGCACGCGCTCGTCGTTGTCCAGGTGCGACTGGCGGATTGCGCTGCCGACCAGTAGCTCGCGCATGGCCAGGGCCAGGGCCATTTGCCCGGGCTGGCCGCGCGCGGTGTGGATACGCGGGTCGAAAGGCGCGTCGCTGCCCTTGGCCGCGTCCACGCTGAGCGCGCCAGTCACGGCACCGGCTTCGAGCAAGCGCTCGGCCATGAACAGGCCGTGCAGCGTTAGCGCGGTAGACACCTGTGTGCCGTTAATGAGCGCCAGGCCCTCCTTGGCGGCCAGTGTCAACGGCGCAATGCCAGCGACCTTGAGCGCATCGGCGGCGCTCACCGTCTGCCCGTTCACGCGCACCGGGCCTTCGCCCATGAGCGCCAGTGTCATGTGCGACAGCGGAGCCAGATCGCCCGAGGCACCCACCGAGCCCTTGACCGGAATATGCGGCACGATTCCGGCGTTGAGCACCGCCAACAGGGTATCGATGACCACCGGCCGCACGCCCGAAAGCCCACGCGCCAGACTGGCCGCCTTCGTGAGCATGACCAGGCGCACGGTGGCATCGCTCATGGGCTCGCCCGTGCCCACCGAGTGCGACAGGATGAGGTTGCGCTGCAGCAGTTCGAGCTGGTCATCCGGAATCCGGCTTTTAGCCAACTTGCCAAAGCCGGTGTTGATGCCGTAGGCCGCATCGCCTTTGGTGACGATGCGTTCGATGGCGGCGGCCGAGGCCGCGATGTCTGCGTGGGCGCTGGCGTGCAGCGTGGCGCGCACAGGCGCTTGCCAGACCGCGCGCAGATCGGCCAGGGTCAGTTGGCCGGGCAGAAGGCTGAGGTTCATGGAATTTGCGTCGGTTGGAGTCGGCAAGTCAGGCGATCACTTAATCATCGGCAACTTCAGGCCGTGCTTCTTGGCCGTGGCCACCGCCAATTCATACCCCGCATCGGCGTGTCGCATCACGCCGCTGGCGCAGTCGTTCACCAGTACACGGGCCAGGCGGCGTTCAGCGGCCTGGCTGCCGTCGGCCACAATGACCATGCCCGCATGCTGCGAATAGCCCATGCCCACGCCACCGCCATGGTGCAGGCTCACCCACGATGCCCCACCGGCAGTGTTGAGCAGGGCATTGAGCAACGGCCAGTCGCTCACGGCATCGGTGCCGTCTTTCATGCCTTCGGTTTCGCGGTTGGGGCTGGCCACTGAGCCGGTGTCCAGATGGTCGCGGCCAATCACGATGGGGGCTTTGAGTTCGCCTTTTCGCACCATTTCGTTGAAGGCCAGGCCCGCGACGTGGCGCTCACCCAGTCCCAGCCAGCAAATTCGCGCCGGCAGACCCTGGAAAGCGATCCTGCTGCGCGCCATGTCAAGCCAGCGGCAGGTGTGGGTGTTGTTCGGGAACAGCTCCTTGATCTTGGCATCAGTTTTGTAGATATCCTGCGGATCGCCAGAGAGCGCCACCCAGCGGAACGGCCCTTTGCCTTCGCAGAACAGCGGACGGATATAGGCCGGCACAAAGCCGGGGAAGTCGAAGGCGTTCTTCACGCCCTGGTCGAAGGCGACCTGCCGAATGTTATTGCCGTAGTCCACCGTGGGAATGCCCATGGCGTGGAAGTCCAAAAGGGCCTGGACATGCGCGGCGCAACTCTGGGCGGCGGCGGCCTTGAGGGCAGCATGTTGGGCTGGGTCCTGTTGTGCCGCCTTCCACTGCGCCACGCTCCAGCCGGCGGGCAGGTAGCCGTTGACCAAGTCGTGTGCCGAAGTCTGATCGGTCACGATGTGGGGGCGAATGCCGCCGGCTCGGGCGCGTCTGACCAGCTCGGGCAGCACCTCGGCCGCATTGCCCAGCAGGGCGATGGACACGGCCTCTTTCTTGGCGGTGTGGTGTTCAATGAGTTCGAGCGCGTGCTCGATGTCGCGCGCCTGTTTGTCGACGTAGCGGGTGCGCAGGCGAAAGTCGATGCTGCTTTGCTGGCACTCGATGTTGAGCGAGCAGGCACCGGCCAGCGTGGCGGCCAGTGGCTGCGCGCCGCCCATGCCGCCCAGGCCCGCAGTGAGGATCCATTTGCCCGAGAGGTCGTTGTTGTAGTGCTGGCGGCCGGCTTCGACAAAGGTTTCAAACGTGCCCTGCACAATGCCCTGGGTGCCGATGTAGATCCAGCTGCCGGCGGTCATTTGGCCGTACATGAACAGGCCCTGGCGGTCGAGTTCGCTGAAATGTTCCCAGTGGGCCCACTTGGGTACCAGGTTGCTATTGGCCAGCAGCACACGCGGTGCGTCGGTGTGGGTTTTGAACACACCCACCGGCTTGCCCGACTGGATCAACAGCGATTCGTCATCGTTGAGATCTTTGAGCGAGACCAGGATCTGATCGAAGCAGGCCCAGTCGCGCGCGGCGCGGCCAATCCCCCCATAAACCACCAAGTGCTGCGGGTTTTCGGCCACCTCGGGGTCGAGGTTGTTCTGCAGCATGCGGTAGGCGGCTTCAGCCACCCAGCTCTTGCAGTGCAGCTGGGCGCCGCGCGGGGCGCGAACGACGCGGCTTGGGTCCAGGCGTGGATCGGTGAGGAGGTTCATGACGTTTTCTCGGATTTCAGATGTCTGAAATGTATATACAAATTTAGGCAAAGTAAACTAGGCTGTATAGTTAAATTGAATAAACATGCGCAAAATCTCTTCTGAGCCTGCATACCAACAAGTCAAGGCCCATGTGTTGGCGCAGATCCACGCCAAGGTGTGGGAAGAAGGCGATGCCATTCCGGGCGAGGAGTCTCTGGCGCGTGCGTTTGGCGTTTCGCGCATGACGGTCAACCGGGCCTTGCGCGAGCTCAGTGACGAACAGATTCTCGAGCGCCGTCAGGGTTCGGGTACCTATGTGGCACAGCAGAAGTACCAGTCCACGCTCGTGGAGATCCGCAACATCGCCGATGAGATCGCCGCACGCGGGCATGTGCATCACAGCGAACTGCATCGGCTCGAACGGGTCAAGGCCAGCCAGGCGCTGGCCAAGCGGCTGGGCGTGGCCGCAAGCGGCACGGTGTTCCATTCGGTGGTGGTGCACTTTGAAAACGGGCTGCCGATCCAGCTCGAAGACCGCCATGTCAACCCTGCCGTGGCCCCCGACTATCTGGCGCAGGACTTTGCCACCCAAACGCCTAATGCCTACCTGATGAGGGTAGCACCGCTGCAGGGCGTGTCCTTTGCGATCGAGGCGGTGTTACCGCCGCGCACCGTGGCCGAGATGCTGGCCATGAGCACGACCGAGCCCTGCCTGGTGCTGCACCGGGAGACCCGCTCGCAGGGGCAAACCGCTACCGTGGCCAGTCTCTGGCATCCGGCCTCGCGCTACCGCTTTACCGGCGCCTTTTGAACCCAACGCGGCGCGTGAGGCTGCGGCTGTTGCGGTGTTCAGCGTTACGACGACCCAAAGCGCATCAGCGTGTGCATCACGCCGGTTTCATGGACAGCCAGCGCCGCCAGTCCGCAGGCTCATCCACATCCCACAGCGCAGGCATCTCGCTCCAGCGCAGGCCCAAAGACATCAGGCGAGCCCGCGTCTGAGCCATCACCTGGTCCGTGCCCCAGTCGATGCGCTCGAACAGGGCGGGCTGCGGTCGGCGCAAGCCGACCAGCACGTAGCCCCCATCTTCGGCCGGGGTGAACACCGCCTCATCTGCGTCTAACAGGCGCTGCGCCGCTGTGCGCAGGTGCTGCTCATCGAGCGCTGGGCAATCCGTCCCGATCAGCAAGAGCGGGGTGATGCCCTGACGGGCATGCGATGCAAAGGCTGCATGCATACGCTGGCCCAGATCTCCTGTCGGCTGGTCATGGCTGGTGCAGGCAAACACCCGGCCCAGGGCGCGAAAGAAGCGATGCTCAGCCGAAGGCTCGCACCACAGTTGCACGGGCAATCCACTGCGCTGCACCGTCTGCAAGGTTCGCAGCAGCAGTTGGCGATGCGCACGAGCAGCCCCTGCGGCACCCAGCAAGGGAGCCAGGCGGGTCTTGGCGCGGCCGGCCACCGGCGCGCGGGCCAGCACCGCCACCGGCACCCGATCAGCGCTCTCGCGGACGGTAACCATAGCGGCGGGCCAGATCGTCCGGATCGGCCCCGAAAAAATAGGCTGCGCGCAGACGCCACATCAGCCAGATCGTGCGTCCGATACCGTGATGCAGCCAGCGCCTGGGCGAGGTGAGCACGGGCGGTCGCATGCACACCGGTCGGGCCAGGGCCTTGAGCTTGCGCGATAGTGCGAGGTCTTCCATCAAGGCAATGTCGGCAAAGCCACCGACTTGCTCGAAGACGTCTCGGCGCACAAACATGGCCTGGTCGCCCGTGGCCATACCGGTGCAGCGCGATCGCAGATTGATCATGAAGCTGACGATGCGCAGCACTGGGTGGGGGTCATCGATCTGCACATCAAAACGGCCCCAGTGCGCACAAGTGTCAAGCTGTCTGAACGCATCGAGGCCCGCATCGGGCAAGCGGGTATCGGCATGCAAAAAAAGCAGCCAGCGGCCCCGCGCCCGGGCGGCACCGGCATTCATCTGCGCCGCCCGACCCCGCGGCGCGAGCAGAGCCAGATCGGCCAACTCAGTGGCTATCTGCCAGCTGTTGTCCTGACTGCCGCCGTCGACCACGATCAACTCAGCCCCCGAACGCCGCCAGGATGACAGGGCTTGCAAGGCCGAGTGCAACTCTGCGCCCTCATCAAGCACGGGCACGACAATGCTCAGCCAGGGTCGCATCTCCATGGCCCCGATTGTGATCGGGCCGGCGTCAGGCCAAGGCCCTCTGCGCTGTCGGATGTCAGGCCCGAGGAACGCCAAAGGCACGCGCGCTGATAAGCTTGCGCATCGGGTCAGGCCCGGATCGTTCGGAGCCGCCCCTCACCCTTCCGCTATGACTGTCCTGAACTTCATTTCCAAAGCGCTGGCCGCTGTGCTGCGCCTGATCCTGCGTCTCATTGGCCTCGTGCTGGCCCTGATCCTGGTACTGGCCCTGCTGGTCTTCATTTTTTTCTGGATCCTGCTGCGACTGGTAACTGGACGCAAGCCCGAGGTGGACGTTAGTGCGCACTTCTCCAGGGTTCGGGTGTTCACTAACCTGGGGGGCACAGTGTTCAGGTCCCCCGGCCCGCCGCCGGTCCGTGAGAATTCCGATCCGGCACCCCGCTCTATCGGGCCGGCTGCTCGAACTGTCGAGGTCGAGGACGTGGAGCCGCGGGAGTTACCCAAGGACAAGAAATAATTTTTTGAACCATTTTTAAGTAAAGGGACTCGGATATTGGGGATTTGTTAGCACTCGAGCATATCGAGTGCTAAACTTCCGAATCTCGATTCAAGGAGTCACTCATGACAAGTCTGTCTGTGAATCCGGGAACCCTGGCGGTCAGCCAGTCTTGGGCTGGTCCCAGCCTGCTGCCGCCGCTAGGCAATCTGGATGCCTACATCAGCGCGGTCAACCGCATGCCCATGCTCAGCCTGGAGGAGGAGCAGGACTGCGCCCGCCGCCTGCGTGAAAACAACGACCTTGAGGCTGCAGGTCGCTTGGTGCTCTCGCACCTGCGCCTGGTGGTGTCGGTCTCCCGCAAGTATCTGGGGTACGGCCTGCCCCACGCTGACCTCATTCAAGAGGGCAATATCGGCCTGATGAAGGCCGTTAAACGGTTTGACCCGGATCAGGGCGTGCGACTGGTCAGTTATGCCCTGCACTGGATCAAGGCCGAGATTCACGAATACATCCTGCGCAACTGGCGCATGGTCAAGATGGCCACCACCAAGGCCCAGCGCAAGCTGTTCTTCAATTTGCGATCCATGAAGCAAGGCTTCAAGGACGATGTGGACGCAGTCACCCATCGGGACACACTCAGCGAAGACCAAATCGATGAAATGGCGCGCACGCTCAAGGTCAAGCGCGAGGAAGTCATCGAAATGGAGCAGCGCATGGCCGGCGGCGATGTGCTACTTGACCCCAGCCCCGGCGAGGACGGCGAGGAGGCCTACGGTCCGATCGCTTATCTGGCAGACACCACGCAAGAGCCCACCGCGGTGATCGAATCGCACCAGCGCGATCTGATGGCCAGCGACGGTATCGCCGCCGCACTGGAGACACTCGACCCGCGCTCTCGTCGCATCGTCCAGGAGCGCTGGCTCAAGGTCAGAGACGATGGCTCTGGCGGCATGACGCTGCACGAGCTGGCCGAACAGTATCAGGTCAGCGCAGAGCGCATCCGCCAGATCGAAGTAGCGGCCATGAAGAAGATGCGTCAGGCCTTGGTGGCTTACGCCTGATGCACCGGGGGCGTCTCAGCGCCCGCGCAAAAGAATTCGCAGGTCTTCAGCCAGCGCCTCGGGCTTGATGCCCTGGCGGGTGTAAAGCCGCACACGGCCTTGCGGGTCGAAAACATAGCTACCCGCTGAATGGTCCAGGGTGTAGCTGCCGGCTGTCTTGCCTTCGTTCTTGCGGTAGAAAATTTTGAACTGGCGAGCTAGCTCAGGCA
>JBILUT010000017.1:0-10029 GCA_044370875.1 Polaromonas sp.
CTGCAACTTGGCAAACGAGCTTTGGTCGTACAGAGCCACCGCCTCGCGCGTGGCGCGTTGTTCTTGTTGCACCCAGGGCAACCAATCCGGTCGGTCCAGGGTATCGCGGGCGTGGTCGGCCTGTGCGGGCTTGAAGTAGTTGGCCCGCTCCCAGCCGTTCTTGCTGCCAAACACGGCCCCCTTGCTGCTCAGAATATCGTAGAGAGGCGAGGTGCGCAGCGGCCGGGCGGTCTGTAGCTCCTGACGCGGCCAGCGCATAGCGTAGTGCAGACCCAGGGTCTCACCCGTGCGCTCAGCCAGGGCCTGGCGGTTGCCGCTAAAGGGCGCAAAGCGCCGAATGTCGACATCGGACAGATCCACGCTCGGCTCGCCGCCGAGTATCCATTCGGCCATCAGCCGACCCGCTCCGCCTGAGTTGGCAATACCGGCCGAGTTAAAGCCGGCACACACGAAATAGTTGCCCAGTTCAGGGGCCCGTCCCAGGATGAAGTTGCCGTCGGGCGTGAAGCTCTCGGGCCCATTGAGCAGCATCTTGATGTCGGCCTTCTCCAGGCAGGGTGTGCGATGCAGCGCGTTGTTCATCAGGATTTCAAACTGGTCCCAATCCTCGTCGAGCAGCTGAAACTGGAAGGTCGAGGGGATGGGGTCGACCTTCCAGGGCTTGGCCACCGGCTCGAAGCCACCCATGACCAGGCCGCCCACCTCTTCCTTGTAGTAGATGTAGCCATCGGGGTCACGCACCACCGGCCACATCGGGTGTATGCCCTCGATCTTGCCGGTGACGATGTAGAAATGTTCGGCCGAATAGAGGGGAACGTTGACACCGGCGAGGGCTCCAAACTGGCGCGCCCACTGACCGGCGCAGTTGACCACGATTTCGCAACGGATCTTCAGGTCTGCACCTGCGACCTGCACCTGCACGCCGGTGGCGCGGCCGCCCGATTGTTCGATGCCGGTGACCTGCGCGCCTTCGACGATTCGCACACCCCGCTGGCGCGCACCTTTGGCCAGGGACATGGTCAGGTCGGCCGGGTTGGCTTTGCCGTCACCTGGGATCCAGATGCCGCCCTGCAAGTCATCGGTGCGCAGCCCAGGGGCCCGCTCTCCCACTTCTTGCGGACTGATTTCATGGACCTCGACACCGAAGCTGCGCGCCAGTGCAATCTGGCGCCGCAAGACCTTCATGCGCTCGGGTGTGCGCGCCACGTTGACACTGCCACATTGCTTCCAGCCTGTTGCCAGCCCGGTTTCGGCTTCGAGCCGGCTGTACAGGTCGATCCCGTACTTGCTCATGCGGGTCATGTTCCGGTTGGGGCGCATTTGTCCGACCAAGCCTGCGGCATGCCAGGTGGTACCGCATGTCAGTTGACCTTGCTCGAGCAGCACGACATCGGTGCAGCCCATGGTGGCCAGGTGATACGCGACCGAGCATCCTGCGATGCCACCGCCGACGATGACTACGCGGGCTTGGTCGGGAATGGAATTGGAATTCACGGTCATACTCCCTCAGCTTTTGGATCAGTCTCAACCCAGGCGCAAGGCCACCACGCCGGCGACGATGCTGATCGCCCCCACAATACGCCAACGAGTCCAGCGTTCCTTGAGCAGCCAGCCTCCCAGAATGACGGCAAAAAGAACCGAGGTTTCCCGCAGTGCGGCCACCAGCGCAACCGGGGCCACGGTCATGGCCCACAGGGCGATCGCGTACGAGCTGAGCGAGGCCATTGCGCCGGCGGTGGCCAGCAGCCAGCGCCCGCGGACATAGGGCCAGACTTGACCCTTGCGCTGCATGAAGACCAGCGCGGCAAAGGGCCAGCCGTCCAGAGCAAACAGCAGGGCGATGTACTGGGCGACATGGCCACTTTCGCGTGCACCACGGGCATCGACCACCGTGTACAAAGCAATCAGAACCGCATTGCTGAGCGCAAAAAACACCGCCTTGCGATGCTGGAGCAGGCCTGCGCTCATGCCCAGCATCAGCACCCCGCTGCTGATCATGACGATCCCCAGCCAGCCCATGGAGCTGATGGCCTCGTCCAGCAGAAGGTAAGACCCGAGGGCGACCAAGAGAGGGGCAGTCCCTCGCATCAGCGGATAAGCCAGACCGAGCTCGCCGTGCTTGAGGGCGCCAGCCAGTGCAATGTAGTAGCCCACATGAATGATCAGGGAGGCCAGCACATAAGGCCAGACATGGACGGGAGGCAGTCCTACGATGAAGAGCACCGGCAAGGCCAGCAGCGAGCACAGCACATGAATGAGCGCAGTGTCCAGCGCTTTATCGGCACTCGATTTGACCAGTGCGTTCCAGCTGGCGTGCATCAACGCGCCGGTGAGAACCAGCAGCAGCACCGGCCATGTGATGCTCATGTCAGCGATCCGTCAGTGCGCAGCGACGGGCTTTTTCGAGAAAGTGAGCCAACGGGGGTGTGGGCATGCCCGGTTGCTTGGCCTGATCGTCCCACAGCCGCAGGCGCACCGCACCTTGGGCGCCGGGCTCTGCGATGAAAGCCTGGGCTTCCTCGGCGGTGAAGACGCCGCCTTGCAGTTGCAGACTGCGTTTGGAGTCCTCCGACAGGGACGCGTGGTAGTCCCCTCGGGTGGCGCACAGATAGCGCTTGGCATCGACATGCCGCTGGATTGCTCCGATCACCTCGTCAGGAAAAAGTCCGCGCAGGAAGGGGACGATCCGGTACTGGTGGACATCATCGATCCCTTCGGCACTGGGGGTGCCAGACATGTCATGCAGCAGGTGACCGAGGTCGTGCAGCAGCGCGGCGGTGACCAGGGCGTCGCTGGCACCTTCGCGCTCTCCGAGCGTGGCCGATTGCAGCGCGTGCTCAAGGTGGGTGACCGGCTCTCCGGTGTACTGCTCGTGGCCGCGCTGGTCGAACAGACTTTCGATATCTTGCAGGGTCAAGGCCATGGCCGTCGGGTCGTGTTTGGGGTCAGTGCGGTGGGGGAGGGCTTTAGCGCTGATCGAGTTGGAGTTGCGATTGCTTGAGCCGGGTATCGGCCAGGGCGCCGGCCTGCTCAAGAATGGGATAGGCAATCGAGCAGATGTGCGAGTTGATGCGCTTGAGCTCGCTGATCAGATCGAGGTGCAGGGAACTGGTCCCGATGCTCTGGGGCGTGTTTTCCTGCAGCCGGGTCAGGTGCCGGCCGGCGTATTCGCGCTCAAGATCACGCAGGCGCACTTTTTCTTCGAGCAGCCTCTGCGCATCATGCAGCTCGCCGTACAGAAACACGCTCATGCCCAGCTTGAGATTGGCCAGAATTCGCTGATGCATATCTTCAATTTCTTCAAGGCCAGCGGGTGAAAACTCGCGACCCTTGTGGATCTTCTTGTCTTCGATGTCTTGCAGCACCCGCTCAATGATGTCGCCGACCTGCTCCATGTTGATGGTGAAGGACATGATGTCAGCCCAGCGCCGGCTTTCCTTTTCGCTCAGCGCTTCGCGCGATATCTGAGTCAGGTAGAACTTGATCGCCGAGTACAGCCGGTCGACCTGATCGTCCATGTCTCGCAATTGCTGCGACAGCGCAGCATCGTTGTTGCGAATGACCGGCGTGATGCCGCGCAGCATCTTCTCAACGACATCAGCCTGATGCATCGCCTCGCGGGCAGCGCAGGCAATAGCCAGCGCCGGTGTGCCCAAGGCGGTAGCGTCCAGGTAGCGGGGCGCATCGGGCGGATTGCTGTCCGCCGCCTTAGGCAGGCCCTTTTCAAGCCAGCGGGCGGCCGCGCCCACGCAGAAGATCAGCGTCAGAGCCAGCATGGCATTGAAGACCACGTGAAAGCTCACCACCGGGTGCAGGCCCCAACTGGCCAGCAGTTGCAAGGGCGCCATCAGATAGCTCATCAGCGGCAGGGCGAGCAGACAACCCAGAACCTTGAATCCGAGGTTACCCAGAGGGACGCGGCGCACCTCGGCGCTGGCCTTCGACAGATTCAGATAGGCCAGGACGCCGCTGCCCAGGTTGGCGCCCAGCACCAGCCCCAGCGCGTGTGAGAGAGTCAGGATGCCGCTGGTGTACAAGGCGGCGGTCAGCAGCACCATGGCCAGGCTGGAGTAAGAGACGATGGCGAGCACCGCACCCACCAGGATCAGGATGGCCCATTCGTTGGGCAGAGACATGAGCAGCGCCTTCACCCCGGGTGACTGCGTCATGGGCCGCGTCGCTTCGACGATCAGGTGCAGCGCCAGTGTCATCAGTCCCAGGCCAATGCTCACTCGTCCCCATCGGCCGGCGGTGTTGTTCTGGTTGGTGATGAAGGTGACCACCCCGGCGAAGATAAGCAGCGGCGAGAGCCAGCTCAGATCCAGGGAAAAGAAGAGCGCCATCAGGCTGGTGCCGACATCGGCCCCGAGCATGATGGACAGTGCCGCTGCCGTGGTGATCATGCCCTGACCCACAAAGGCGCTGACGATCAGGCAAGTGGCGGTACTCGACTGCAGCAGGCTGGTGACCCCCACGCCAGCGACCAAGCCCACCAGGGGGTGATTCACGCCCCGCGCCAGCACCTCTCGCAATTTGCCGCCGATGACCCGAAGCACCCCGGTTCGCACCATGTGCGTTCCCCAGACCAGCAGGGCAATGGCGGCAAGAAGGTTGAGCAGGTTGAGCATGGTGCGGCCGTATCTCGGTCAGGCCCAGGGCAGCGAATAGGTCTTGAGGTTGGTAAAGCTCTTCATGGCCTCTTGCACGCCCTCTTTGTAGCCCAGGCCCGAATCCTTGATGCCGCCAAACGGAGTCAGTTCAAGCCGGTAGCCCGGCACCTCTCGCACATTGACCGTGCCCATGTGCAGCTCGTTGACAAATCGCACGATGTCATCGAGTCGGTTGGTGCAGACGCCGCTGGATAGACCGTAGGCGGTCGAGTTGGCCAGGGCGATGGCTTCGTCGATATCGGCGAAGGTCAGGATGGGCGAGACCGGGCCGAAGGTTTCCTCGCGAACCACGGTCATGTCCGGGCTGACCCGGTCGATCACTGTGGGCGCGTAGAGGGCGCCGCGACGCTGGTTGCCCACCAAAAGTCTGGCCCCCTGACTGACGGCTTCGTTGACGCGGGCCTCAAACAGGGTGGCCGCCGCCTCGTCGATCACGGTTCCCATTTGGTGCTCGGTCTGGGTGGGATCACCGTAGCGCCAGTCCCGCGTGGCCTGCACCACCCTCTCGGTAAATTCATCGGCTACTTTTTGGTGCACCAGCATGCGTTTAACCGCCGTGCAACGCTGGCCGGAGTTCTTGTAAGAACCTTGCACCGCCAGGCTGGCGGCTTCCTGCAGGTCGGCATCGTCCATCACGATCAGTGGATCGTTGCCGCCAAGCTCGAGCACGATGCGCCGGTACCCGGCCTTGGCCGCGATGTACTTGCCGATGGCCACGCCGCCGGTGAAGGTAATCAGGTCGACCTTTGGGTGGGTCAGCATCTCGTCGGCGATTTCTCGCGGATCGCCGGTGACCACCTGCAGCATGGGGGTGGGCAGCCCGGCCTCGTAGAGCAACTGGGCCAGATAGATCGCGGAGAAGGGCACCTTTTCCGAGGGCTTGAGCACCATGCGGTTGTTGGTGGCGATGCTCGGGATCACCTTGTGGGCCACCTGATTCATCGGATGGTTGAACGGCGTGATGGCGGTGATCACACCCAGCAGGGGCGAACGCTGGGTGTAGACGCGCCGCTTCTTGCCATGAGGGGTGAGGTCGCAACTGAAAATCTGGCCGTCGTCCTTGAGCACCTCTTGCGCACCGAACAGTAAAACGTCGCTGACGCGACCGGCTTCATAGGTGGCGTCATTGATCGATAGACCCGACTCGGCCGTGATGAGGGCAGCGACTTGCGTCAGCCGCTCTCGCACCAGGGCTGCGCAGCGGTTGAGGATGCCCGCCCGCTCATGGCGGGTCAGGGCGGGCTTGTAGTCATGGGCCCATTCGTAGGCCTGCCGCACCTCTTCAAGCGTAGCCTTGGGGACGGCCCCGATCCGCTTTTCGGTGTAAGGGTTGAACACATCGATGCGCCGCTCGCGGCCTGCGCCGACACACCGGCCCAGCAGACGCATGGCGTCGAGTTGCTGGTCTTTGATGAAGGCCTCGATCGTGGTGGCTGTCATGGGGTGATGTCCTTGAGGCTGTCTTTAGCGGGCCCAATTGAGCGCCAGATCGAAGGCATCAAAGTTGCGCCATCTCCGCCGGCTGTCCAGGCCGGGCGTGGGTCGGTTGACGATCAGGGGCACCTTTTGTTCGCTGATGCCGCCGTGCGAGCGCAGGGGCACGTCAAGCCCGCTCAGGTCGTGCCTGGCACGCGATGTGCCCAGCACGGTAAAGCGTTCGGAGACCACCACGATGTCGCCGATTCGGTCGGCCGGCAGCTCGAATCGCTCGGCCGCTGCCTGTCGGGTGAGTGCAGTCTCCAGTCCCCCGTGCTGCATGAGCCTGTCGCAGGCTTGCGCGGGGGAGACGCCCTCAGGCAGGTAGACCGTGGCAAAGGATCCCAAGGCACCATGATGAACCACGTAGGGGTCAGTGATGGGCAAGATGACACGGCAACGACCGGCACCGAGCCATTGGTCGAACCAATCTTGCAGGTAAATCACCTGGGGTTGACCGTCCATCCCCACCTTGGCGTTCATGCCGTGGTCGGCCGTCAGGGCAATGATGCAACCGAGCTCCTCCAACTGCCCGAGGTAGCGGTCCATCATGGCGTAGAAGGCGTTGGCCCCTTCGGTGCCTGGCGCGTACTTGTGCTGGATGTAGTCGGTGGTCGAGAGGTACATCACGTCGGGTCTCTGGTGGCGCATCAGCCACAGGCCGCTGGCAAAAACGAATTCCGACAGATCGGCGCTATAGACGCTGGGCAGTGGCAGGCCCACCTTGTCGAGCACCTGGTCGATGCCATGAACCGCTTGTTGGGTCTGATCGGCTTTCTCGGCGGAAAAGCAGATACCGCCCTTGAGTTGGTGCCCGAGCAACTGGCGCAGCTTGTCCTTCGCGGTGACCACCGCGACCTTGTGGCCTGCATCGGCCAAGGCCGCCAGCAGGGTAGGTGCCCGCAGCCACTTGGGGTCGTTCATCATGACCTCGGTATCGGTGGCGCTGTCGTAGAGGAAGTTGCCACAAATCCCATGCACGCTGGGTGGCACCCCGGTGACGATGGACAGGTTGTTCGGGTTGGTGAAGGTGGGAACCACGCAATCGGCCACCAGTCCGGTGCCCTGGTCCAGGGCGCGCTTCATCCAGGGCATGTGTCCGGTGGCCACCGCCTGCCCGAGGTAGTCGGGTTCGCAGCCATCGACGCAGACAACCACCACGGGCTGGCGGGGCGGGGCGTAGGTTCTGTTGTTGACAGTCAGAGTCATGATCTTGGTCAATGAATAGATGTTGTTAGGTCGTCGAGCCGCTGCGCCGCAGGCCACTGTTGCGCAGAGTGCGTTCACGGCTCATCAGAACATGCTGCCTGAGCGATTCGGCAGCCCGAGCGGCATCGCCCGAGGCGATGGCCTCCACCATGTTCCGGTGCTCGTTCACGCTGACCTGCAGCAGGGACTGCTCGTTGAGGTTGCGCCGCCTGAACAGTGAAAGCTCACGGGTCAACTTGCGATAAAGCGCCAGCAGCTTGCCGTTGCCGGTGAAGGTCACCATGCGCTCGTGAAATTGCACATTGAGCCGGTAGTACAGCGGCTCGTCATCGACCGCCACCGCCGATTCCATCTGGCTGACCAAGTCGGTCAGCTCGCGCAGTTGGTCAGCGCTGGTGTTTTGCGCCAGAGTGGCGCCGACATGGGCCTCTATCATGGCCCGCAGCTCAAAGATTTCCAGCACCTCTTCGAGAGGAATCTGGCGCACGAAGACCCCGCGGTTTTTTTCTAGCTGCAGCAATCCGGCTTCTTCAAGGACGCGGAAGGCTTCGCGAACCGGGCCGCGCGACACGCCCAGGCGATCGGCCAGCCATGCCTCTGTGAGCTTGTCGCCGGGCCCGAGCTCGCCGGCAAAGATCATGCGTTCGATTTCCTGCTGCACCGCGCTGGCCAGGCTACTGTTTCGCAGCATGGCGATGGTGGAGTGGGCCGAGACGCCCGAATCGGAAGCCCCGGACCTGACCGGAAGGACAGACTGCATACCCGGATTGAACCCCGGGAACGATTTATTGTCAACAGTCGACAAAAAACAATTGACAAGCTGGTGGTGCTCCAGTCCAATGTCTTGTGGGGTCGGTCACGCTCTTGTCATCAACCGGTCCGAGAGTTCCACATTCGTTCAACTTTCAAAGGGATGTTTATGCGCGCTCTTCGTCAAGTCCTGCTTCTGGCCTTCAGCCTGCTGTTAGGGGCAACCGCCTGGGCCCAGAAGACCCAGCTTCTGGTCTACACCGCCCTTGAGACGGACCAGCTCAAGGCCTACCAAGAGGCTTTCAACAAGGTCCATCCGGATATCGAGATCAAGTGGGTGCGTGACTCCACCGGGGTGATCACCGCCAAGCTTTTGGCCGAGAAGAACAACCCGCAGGCCGATGCGATCATGGGCGTGGCGGCCACCAGCCTGGCCCTGATGGACAAGCAAGGCATGCTGCAGCCCTATGCACCGCTCAACCTTGATGCCATCATGAGCCAGTACCGGGACAAGAAGAATCCGCCGGCCTGGTGGGGCATGGATGTCTGGGGCGCCACGATCTGCTTCAACACCGTCGAGGCCAAAAAACGCAACATCCCCAAGCCTGAGACCTGGAAAGATCTGCTCAAGCCGGTCTACAAGGGTCAGATCGTGATGCCCAACCCGGCCTCCAGCGGCACCGGCTATTTCGATGTGATTGCCTGGCTCACGCTGTTTGGCGATGACAAGGGCAAGGGCGGCGGCTGGAAATATATGGATGGCCTGCATGAGAACATTGCGCAGTACACCCACTCGGGCTCCAAGCCTTGCAACATGGCGGCCAGTGGCGAATTCACCGTCGGTATCTCCTTCGAATACCGCGCCAATGCCAACAAGGCCCGCGGTGCGCCGATCGACCTGGTCTTCCCCAAAGAGGGCCTGGGCTGGGACCTGGAGGCCTTCGCGATCCACAAGGGCACCAAAAAGCTCGACGCCGCCAAGAAGCTGGCCGACTGGGCATCGAGCAAGGACGCGATGATTCTTTACGGCAAAAACTTTGCCATCACCGCCCAGCCGGGGGTGGCACCGCCCTTGCCCAATGTTCCCAAGGACTACGAAGCGCGTCTGATCAAGCTTGATTTCAACTACGCCGCCAATGAGCGCGAGCGTATCTTGGCCGAGTGGATCAAGCGCTACGACGGGAAGTCCGAAAAGCGCTGATTGAACAGTCTCAAGCCGCCTGGCCACCAGCCAGTGCGGCTTTTTCTTGCCCCCGCATGTCCGCCTACCTTTCTCTACGCAATATTCACAAGAGCTTTGGTGCCTTTGAGGCGCTGCGCGATATTCATCTGGACGTGGTTCGGGGAGAGCTGATTTGCTTTCTGGGGCCGTCGGGCTGCGGCAAGACCACTTTGCTGCGCATCATCGCGGGACTGGAAGTGCAGACCCGGGGGCGTATTGATCAGGATGGGCGCGATATCTCGCGCTTGCCGCCTGCCGAGCGTGACTACGGCATCGTCTTTCAGAGTTACGCCTTGTTCCCCAATCTGAGTGTGGCTGATAACGTGGGCTACGGCTTGGTCAATCGACGCCTGCCGAGGGCGCAAATTCAGCAACGGGTGGAAGAACTGCTGGCTTTGGTGGGGTTGCCTGGCAGTGCGGCGAAGTTTCCCAGCCAGCTCTCGGGAGGGCAGCAGCAGCGCATTGCCTTGGCGCGGGCTCTGGCCATGCGGCCGGGCCTGTTGCTGCTCGATGAGCCTTTGTCGGCTCTGGACGCACTGGAGCGGGTCCGGCTGCGTCAGGAAATTCGATCTCTGCAGCAGCAATTGGGGGTGACCACGGTGATGGTGACCCACGATCAGGAAGAAGCGCTGAGCGTGGCCGACCGGATTGTGGTGATGAATCACGGCGTCATCGAACAGGTGGGGTCCCCCACCGAGATTT
>JBILUT010000362.1:0-2612 GCA_044370875.1 Polaromonas sp.
ACGGGGCAATGCGATAGGTCATGGCGGCACACAGTCAGAACACAGACTGCCTCCATTGTGCAGCAGGCGACACCCCCGGGGCAGCGGCGTAAGACCAAGGTCGATAAGATGACGCCATGTCCAAGTACCGCATCGAGTGCCAGGCTACGCCGCTGTTTCTACCTGACCAATCAGATACGCAGGCGGGCCTTTATGGCTTCGCCTACACGGTCACCATCACCAACACTGGCGAGGTCTCGGCGCAGCTGATCGCGCGCCACTGGATCATCTGCGATGCCAACGGACTGCGAGAAGAGGTCAAGGGTCTGGGCGTAGTCGGCCAGCAGCCCCTGCTGCGACCGGGCGAATCCTTCCAGTACACCAGCGGTTGCAGGCTGCGCACCAGCAGTGGCACCATGCACGGCAGTTATTTCTTCGTGGCCGAAGACGCTACCCGATTCGACGCAGAGATACCGCTGTTCGTTCTGGAAGCCGGCCCATCCGGAGGCCGGCGCGTGGTGCACTGACAGCACCCGTTTGCGGCGGGCCTTATGCTTGAGGCCATGGGCGAATTCGATCTGATCGCGCGCTACTTCTCCCGGCCAACACAAAAAGCCTTGCTGGGTGTCGGTGACGACTGCGCCTTGCTGCAGCCGCGATCGGGCACCCAACTGGCCATCTCCTGCGACATGCTGGTGGCTGGCCGGCACTTTCTGGACGATGTCTCGCCGATCCGCCTGGGACACAAAGCGCTGGCCGTCAACCTGAGCGATCTGGCCGCTTGCGGGGCCAAGCCGCTGGCCTTCACGCTGGCCTTGTCATTGCCTCGAATTGATGCGCCGTGGCTGGAGGGTTTCTCAAACGGGTTGCTGCAACTGGCCGATAGGCATGGCTGCGAATTGATCGGCGGCGACACCACGGCTGGCCCCTTGAACATTTGCATCACCGTTTTTGGAGAAGTCGAAGGTCAGCCGCTGCTACGCAGCGGTGCCAAGCCTGGCGATGACATCTACGTCAGCGGCCATCTGGGCGATGCGCGCTTGGCGCTTGGGGCGCTGCTCGGCCAACGGGCCTTGCCCGCCGATCTGCTGGAGCAGGCCCGTATGCGGCTGGAATGCCCCGAGCCCCGCGTGGCCCTGGGGCTGGCCTTGCGCGGACTGGCCAGCGCCGCCATTGATCTGAGCGATGGACTGATTGGAGATCTGGGCCATGTACTCAGGGCATCGGGGGTAGGCGCAACGCTGCAGACGAAGGCGCTTGGCAGCCTGCTGCAGGCCCGCATTCACCCGCAGTGGCCCCAGTTAAGCGCACAGATCAAGGTGCTTGACGAAGTGCTCAGCGGAGGTGACGATTACGAGCTGCTGTTTACCGCGCCGGCGCAGCATCGCGATGCGGTGACAGGGGCTGCTGCGGCCAGCCAGACACCCGTCACGCGCATCGGTCATATCGATGCGCACGCCGGACTGCGGTTGATCGACCCGCACGGAGGTCTGGTGCAGCCTACACAAACCTCCTTCGACCACTTCAGGGCCGCCTGATCGAACATGCAGACCGACGCACCACCGCCCACACCTACCGCGCCCTTGTTCAGGCCCGGGGTGGGATTTCTGCTGGCTCATCCCGCTCATTTCATTGCCTTGGGGGCAGGCGCTGGCTTGGCCCGCATTGCACCTGGGACCGTTGGCACGCTGTGGGCCTGGCTGGCCTTTCTGGTGCTGGACCTCTTTCTCACCCCGGCCGAGTTGGGGCTGGTCATCGGTCTGTCCCTGCTGGTTGGTTGGTGGGCCTGCACGGTCACTGCGCAGCACATGGGTCTGGCTGACTCTGGCCATATCGTCTGGGACGAGGTGGTGGCTTTCTGGATCGTCCTGTGGCTGATCCTTCCCGCAGGGCTGGCACTGCAGGCAGTGGCTTTTGCCCTCTTCCGGTTTTTTGACGCCGTCAAGTTCGGGCCCGTGGCTTGGGCAGATCGCCATTTCAAGGGAATCGGGCCACGCGGCGGGTTGGGCATCCTGCTGGACGATCTTGTCGCGGCTTTTTGCACCTTGCTGGTTCTGGCCATGTGGAGGGCCTACGGGTAATGAGCCATTTGCTGAGCACCGAGCTGGCCCGCTTGCTGCAAGCGCGCAAGGAAATGCTGGTCGCGGCCGAGAGTTGCACCGGCGGCATGATCGCAGCAGCGTGCACCGACCTGCCCGGATCCAGTCTGTGGTTTGAGCGCGGGTTTGTCAGCTACTCCAACGCGGCCAAGACCCAGTTGCTGGGTGTGCCACCCGAACTGATTTCAGCCCACGGGGCCGTCAGCGAGCCCGTCGCGCGCGCCATGGCCAGCGGCGCGATCAGCCATTCAGAGGCGCAGGTGGCTGTGGCCGTGACCGGCGTGGCGGGGCCCTCTGGCGGCAGTCCTGACAAGCCGGTGGGCACGGTCTGGCTGGCTTGGGCCGTGAACGGCCACATTGAGGCCGAGCGGCAGCAGTTCAGCGGCGATCGCCAGGCCGTGCGGCAAGCCACTGTCGAGCGCGCCTTGCGCGGCCTGATCGAACGACTCAGCCCCGACGGTCGCTAAAGGCCACGTCCTCTACCGAGAAACGGTATTGAATCTGCCCCCGCAGTTGTTCACCCGGCTGGTAAAT
>JBILUT010000363.1:0-2607 GCA_044370875.1 Polaromonas sp.
CGAAGAGCTTGAAGTTCACCCAGATGGCGGTAGAGAACTGATAGGCCACCCAAAGATTCAGCGCGCCCATGAAGGCAAAAAAGCCCATCCAGGCTTGGTTGACCCGCAGCCAAAGCGGATCCGGCAGGTTCATCTGCGAGCCCATGAGTGCACGAATGCCGTTCTTGCCCAGCAACTGACCGATCAGCAGGCCGCCGGCCATAGCCCAGTAGAGCACGGTAGGCTTCCACTTGATGAAGGTCTCGCTGTGAAAGTAGATGGTGGCTCCGCCGAGCACGACCACCAGGGCCAGGCTGATCCAGAGCATGGTGTCGATCTTCTGACCGCGGGCGGCTAGCACCGCTACCTGCACCAGGGTGGCCACGATCACCACCACGGTGGCCAGCAGCACCGGCGCTTCGGCCGGGCCCACCACAGAGCCTGAAACCATAAACCCCAGCCAGTCGCTGGCAGTGGCAGCGGCCCAATCCGGCCGCGCTTCGGCGTACTTGAACATGCCGAAGAAAAGCAGGATGGGCAGGAAGTCGAGCAGTAATTTCATGGGGGGCGATGATAAGCGGCGGGTCTCAGGCCGGGTCTTTAGGCCTGAACAGCAGCGAGGCCGAGTTCATGCAGTAGCGCAGGCCGGTAGGTTGTGGCCCGTCGGGAAAGACATGGCCCAGGTGGGCACCGCAGTCGGGGCAATGCACTTCGGTGCGCACGCCCAGCCAGAGCGAGCGGTCTTCTTGGGTGGCCACTGTCTGCGGGCTCAGCGGCTTGAAAAAGCTGGGCCAGCCTGAGCCCGACTCGTACTTGGTCGAAGAGTCAAACAGGGGCTTGTCACAGCAGACGCACAGATAGGTGCCCTCGGCTTTGTTGCTTTCGTAGCGGCCGGTGAAGGCGCGCTCGGTACCTTCCTTGCGGGTGACGTGGTAGGCCAGGGGTTCGGCGCCTTTTTCGGCCAGCAGGGCTTTCCACTCGGTTTCGGTTTTTTGGATTTTGTAGCTCATGGGTGCTCAGGAACTGCAGCTGATTTCAATCGAGGCGGCCCAATCGGGTGGCAAGGCCGCCAATTCTTCGTGCTCGGGATGGTCTTCGTAAGGTGCTTGCAGCACGGTCAGCAAGCGCCGGGTTGGCATGAAGTTGCCTTGCTTGGCCGCGGCGATGGCCTGCTCGCCCAGGTAGTTGCGCAGCACATAGCGTGGGTTGACCGCGCGCATGGCGTGTCGCTGCTGCGTGCGGTCCAGGGAGGTGCAGCGCGCGCGGTAGCGCAGCGCCCAGGCATCGAAGCCGGCGCGATCCACAAAGAGGTCGCGTACCGGCTCGGGCTGCTCGCCAAAGTCGCACAACCGGCGCCAGAACAGGGTGTGGTCGACCCGGCTGGCGGCCATGAGCTGCAGCAATTGCTCGATCAGCGGCAGGTCATCGGGCTGCTGCGCATCGGTGAGCCCGAGCTTCGCTCGCAGCGCCTGGGTCAGGGCCGACTCGAAGGCCGGGCGGTAGCCATCGAGTGCTGCCAGGGCCTGCTCTTGCTCTCCGATCAGGGGCAGCAGGGCCTGCCCCAGGGCATACAGGTTCCAATGGGCCACCGACGGCTGCCTCTTGTACGCGTAGCGACCTTCGCCGTCGGAGTGGTTGCAGATGTGGCCCGGGTCGAAGGCGTCGAGAAACTGAAAAGGCCCGTAGTCCAGGGTCAGCCCCAGAATGCTCATGTTGTCGGTGTTCATCACTCCGTGACAGAAACCCACCGCCTGCCACTGTGCCAGCAACTTGGCCGTGCGTTGCACCACCGCTTCGAGCAGGGCTGCATAAGGCGAGCCGGTCGATCGGCACTCGGGATAGAAGCGGTCGATGACATGGTCGGCCAGACGCCGCAGTTGATCGGGCTGCCCGCCATGACTGAAGTGCTCGAAATGGCCGAATCGCAAAAAGCTCGGCGCGGTGCGGGTAACCACCGCCGCGGTCTCAACCTCTTCCCGCAACACCCGGCTTGGAGAGCCGGTGAGGGCCAGGGCGCGGGTGGTGGGAATGCCCAATCCGTGCATAGCCTCACTGCACAGGTATTCCCGGATCGATGATCGCAGGACAGCCCGGCCATCGCCCATGCGCGAAAACGGGGTACGACCCCCTCCCTTGATCTGGATTTCTATCGCGCCCGAAGCGGTCTGGATTTCGCCCAGAATCAACGCGCGACCATCGCCGAGCTGACCGGCCCAAACGCCAAATTGATGGCCGCTGTAGACCGAGGCAACGGGCTGTGACCCTTGCGCCACTGCACAGCCTGACAGGGCCAGCAGGGCTTCGCGTGACTGCAGCCACGGCTCGGGCAGCCCGAGCTCACGCGCCAGCGCTGCATTGCGGTCGATCCAGTAGGGCTCTTCCAGGGCCTTCGGGTCGACCCGGGCATAAAACGACGGGCCGAGCGCGGCCAGAGCCGGGAGCCACGCAGGCCCTGGCTCGCTCTGGGCTGCGGTGGGTGCAGTGGTCGGGGCAAAACCGAAAGACATCCGGCAGATTGTGGCGCATGGCCGGCCCACGGGCCGATTCGCTGGGGCAATCCCCATGGCCGAGGTGCGGGTGGCTGATGCATCATCGGGCCGTTGGTTTTTTTGGAACTTGTTCGATTTC
>JBILUT010000018.1:0-9962 GCA_044370875.1 Polaromonas sp.
CCTGGGCAAAGGCCCCGAGCGCCCGCTCAACCCGCTGGCCGATCGCGCCATCATGATGGCCGCCCTTCAATCGGTGGATCTGGTGACCTGGTTCGACGAGGACACGCCGCTGGAGCTGATCACCGAAGTGCAGCCCGATATCTTGGTCAAGGGCGGAGACTACGACATGAGCCGTTTGCCCGAGACGGCCGTGGTGCAGGCCTACGGCGGGCGCGCCTTGGCCCTGCCTTTCGTTGAGGGCTACTCCACCACCGCTCTGGTGCGCAAGATCCGTCAGAGCTGAGCGGTCCCCTGGCCAGCCGACGACGCGGGCCGACCGCGCAAACGATGCCAGACAGCGGCAGACCACTGGGCCAGATCGTCCAGGTAGGTAAATACGACCGGAATCACCAGCAGACTGAGCACTGTGCTGGTCAGCAGGCCGCCGATCACTGCGATGGCCATCGGTGACCTGAAGCTGACGTCAGCAGCACCCCATCCGGCGGCAATCGGCAACATGCCGGCGCCCATGGCGATGGTGGTCATCACGATCGGGCGGGCGCGCTTGTGACACGCGTCAAGCAGCGCATCCCAGCGCGACATCGGTGCTATGGCAGGCTGGCCATCGCGCGCAGGCTGACCGCGACGCGCCACGATGGCATATTCAACCAGCAGGATCGAGTTCTTGGTGGCCACGCCCATCAACATGATCAGACCAATGAGCGAGGGCATGGAAAAACTCTTGCCCGCCAGCAACAAGCCCACGAACGCGCCGCCCAGGGATAAGGGCAAGGCGGCCAGAATCGTCAGAGGATGCAAGAACCCCCGGAACAACAACACCAGCACCGCGTAGATACACAAAATGCCCACCGCCATGGCCACGCCAAAGCTGGCAAAGAGTTCGCCCATGACCTCGGCGTCGCCCACTTCCACCACCCGGACGCCCGCCGGTAGGTTGCGCACCGATGGCAACTGCTTGACCGCCTGCGTCACCTCGCCCAGGGGCAGGTCCGAAAGCTCAATCTCAAAATTCACATTGCGCTGACGGTCGTAGCGGTCGATGACAGCGGGCCCTCCGGTCATTTGCAAGCTGGCCACCTGCCCGAGCATGACCGGGCCACGGCTGCCCGGCACCATCAGCCGCTCCAGCAAAGACAAGTCCTGGCGCGCGGACTCTTGCAACTGCACCACGATCGGAACTTGCCGCTGCGAAACATTGAGCTTGGGCAGCTGCGCTTCATAGTCACCGAGCGTGGCCACACGCAAGGTCTGGGCAATGGACGCACTGCTCACGCCCAGATCGGCTGCCCGCGCAAAATCAGGCCGCACCGAGATCTCAGGTCGAACCAGACTGGCGCTTGATGCGATGCTGCCCAAGCCTGCAACGGTGCGAAGGTCTTTCTCCACATCCAATGCAGCCTGCTGCAAGGTCCGAGGATCGTCACCGGTGAGTACCAGCACATACTTCTCGCCCGAGCCCCCCAAGCCGACCTTGGTGCGAACGCCAGGCAGGTCCGACAAGGCGCGGCGGATATCCGCCTCAATCACCTGCTTGCGCGGCCGCTGGCCACGCTCGGTCAAGGCAATCGTCAAGGTGGCCCGTCGGACTTCAGCTGCGCCGGCATTGACGAAGGGGTCGCTGCCAGCGCTGCCGCCGCCAATGGTGGTGTAGACACTGCGCACATGATGGACGCCCATCAGCAGGGCGCGGGCCTGCTCGGCGCTGGCTCGGGTCTGCGCCAGGGTCGAGCCCGGCGGCAGCTCGACATAAACCTGGGTCTGCGAGTTGTCATCGGGCGGAATGAAGCCGGTCGGCAGCAAAGGAATCAAAGCCAGGGAGCCCACAAAAAACAAGAGGGCCGCCCCAAAAGTGACAAAGCGCCGTCGCAAGCACCATTGCGCCAGCCGCATATAGACCCCCAGCCATCGGGGCTCGCGCACCGGCGCAACCAAAGGCTTGAGCATGTAGGCGGCCATCATGGGCGTGAGCATGCGCGCCACGACCAAAGAGGCAAACACGGCCAGCGAGGCCGTCCAGCCAAATTGCTTGAAGAACTTGCCAGCGATGCCACTCATGAAAGCCGTGGGCAAAAACACCGCGATCAGCGTGAAGGTGGTGGCGATCACCGCCAGACCGATTTCATCGGCGGCCTCCATAGCAGCCTGATACGGGGTCTTGCCCATGCGCAAATGGCGCACGATGTTTTCGACCTCGACGATCGCATCGTCAACCAGGATGCCAATCACCAGCGACAGCGCCAGCAAGGTGACCACGTTGATGGAAAAGCCCAGCCAGGCCATGCCGATGAAGGCCGGGACTACCGACAAGGGCAGCGCCACCGCCGAGATGAACGTGGCCCTGAGATCACGCAGAAACAGCCAGACGACCAAGACCGCCAAAATGGCGCCCTCATAAAGCAGTATCAGGGAACCCTGGTATTCCTCCTCAACCGGCGTGACAAAGTCAAAGGCCTCCTGGATCTCCAGATCGGGCCTGGCCGCACGGTATTGGGCCAGGGCCTGCCGAACCGCCTGGCCGACCGCCACCTCGCTGGCGCCACGGCTTCGAACCACTTCGAAGCCCACGACCGGCTGCCCATTGAGGCCGGCCCAGGATCGGGGTTCGGCCAAGGTGTCGCTGACTGTAGCGATCTGATCGAGCCGCACCCGGCGCCCGCCAGAGAGGCCAAGCTCGATGCGCGCCACCTCCTCAGCACTCTGCACGGTGGCCGTGGTTCGCACCGGCTGCTCGGCAGCGCCCAAATCGATGCGGCCCCCAGAGGCCTCCTGCTGCATCTGGGCCAGTTGCTGCGAGACCTGCACAGCAGTCAGGCCCAAGGCTTGAAGCCGTTGTGGATCGAGCGCTACTCGCACCTGTCGGGTGACGCCACCGACTCGATTGACCGCACCCACCCCCTTGATGGCCAGCAGCTTGCGGGTGAGTTCGTAATCGACCAGCCAGGACAGCGCCTCGTCGTCCAGGCCCGGCGAGCGAATGGTGTAGGCCAGCACCGGAGTGCCGGCGAGGTTGAGCTTTTGTACGATGGGATCGCGCAAGTCACTCGGCAGGTCGGCACGTGCGCCCTGCACCGCCGAGCGAACATCATCGAGGGCCTCCTGCACCGGCTTTTCCATGCGGAACTCGGCCGTAATCGACACCGACCCGTCCTGCACCTTGGTGGTGATGTGCTTGAGCCCCTGCAAGGGCGCCAGCGCGTTCTCCAGTTTGCGCGCCACATCGGTCTCCAGCTGCGATGGCGTGGCACCGGGCTGGGTGGCGCTGATCTGAATGGTGGGCAGGTCCAGGTCCGGAAAGTTCTGTACCTTCATGGAGCCGTAGGCCAGCATGCCCGCCACGGTCAGCAGTACAAAGAACAGAACAACCGGAATGGGGTTGCGGATCGACCAGGTCGAAACGTTGATCATCAGCGGCCCCGGCTCAGCGCGTTGCCGGGGCCGAGCCCGCCGCGCCAGCGGGCACCACGCGCACCCGATCGCCGTGGTTGAGGAAAGCCCCACCGCTGGCAACAACCCGGGCCTGCGGCTCCAGGCCCGAGACGATTTCCATGCGGTCCCCGCTCAGTCTGCCGGTGCGCACCTTGACCTGGGCGACCCGATCCTGCGCGCCAACGACATAGACGAAACTAAACCCCTCGCGCACCACCACCGCCGACTGCGAAACGGTCAGCGCCTGACTGCGGCCGAGTTCAATCTGACCGCTGGCAAAAGTACCGGGCACCAACGCAGCGCTTGCTGGGGTGCCGCGGGGCCTGATGAGGTCCACATAGACCAGGGCGTTGCGCGTCTGCGGATCGGCCGAAGGCGCGATCACTCGGACCCTGCCAGCCACCTCAAGCCCGCTGGCTGCTTGAAGACGCACCGGCGCGCCAACCCGCACCCGCGGCAGTTCAGCAACCGTCACCTCGGCCCGCCATTCCAGGCGGCCTTGACGAATCAGCCGGAACAACTCCGCCCCGGGCATCACCACACTGCCCAGCGTGGCACTGCGGGCAGAAATCACGCCCGCATCGGGTGCGCGCACCTCGGTCTGGGCCAGCCTCAACTGCTGCAAGCCGACGGCGGCCCGGGCCGACTGCACCCGGGCTTGGGCCACCGACTCAGCCGCCAGCGCGGCCGTCAGTTGGGCCGGACTGAAAAACCCCTGCTGCTGCAAAGACCGCGCGCGTTCGGCCTGAGCGGCCGCTTCCTCCGCGGCGGCCCGCGCCTCAGCCAGCAGCGCCTGGGCCTGCGCCAATTCGGCGCGCAAGGTATCGGACTGCAAGAGGGCCAACACATCGCCACGCTTGACCGCATCGCCCACATTAACCCGAATGTCGACCAGCTTGAGCCCCTGGGCTTCGGCACCCACCCACGCCTCCTGCCAGGCCGCTACCGATCCGTGGGCCTGCAAGATTTGGGGTACGGTGATCATTTGCGGCTGCTCAACCGTCACCGCCAAGGCCGGCCGCGGGGCGCCAGCCGGATCCTGAGCCTGGGCGGCGAGGGCCAAGGCTCCAAGAAGACCGACGCCCATTAGGCGCCAAAGACTTGCGGTTTTCATCATCGAAACTAGGGAGAACCCGGATCGGGAAGTGTAGCCAGCCTCCCTAGCACCCAAGGCTGCGATGGGATTCCCAGAACTCAGCCCAGCACCTGACGCCAGAGCCCCAGTACGGCCTGACGCAGGTCGACCCGCTCTTCAAGCGGCCTCTGCGTAGGCTCCTCATTAAGTCGGGCCCGGTGCTGCAAACGGCGCAGATCCCGATAGGCGTCTGCAGCAGCACGGCCCAACCCCACCGGCAGCAGGCCCGCCTTTTCGGCACGTTCGAGCAGAGCGATATTGCC
Source organism: Polaromonas sp. (assembly GCA_044370875.1). Lineage (GTDB taxonomy): Bacteria > Pseudomonadota > Gammaproteobacteria > Burkholderiales > Burkholderiaceae_C > Polaromonas. The sequence goes on from JBILUT010000018.1 coordinate 4,825, forward strand.
CACGTTGTCGACCAGCTCAGGATGCCGTCCGGAGTGGGCAAGCACCAGGTACTGGACCACGAACTCAACATCGACCATGCCGCCGGCGCTGTGTTTGAGGTCAAACAAATCGGCCCCACGCACTGGGTGGGCGGCGCGTACTTTCTCGCGCATGGCCACGATCTCCCCCCGCAGCGCCTGCGGGTCGCGGGGGGCGGCGATGACCTGCCGGCGCACTGCATCAAAGCGCTGCTGCAGGGCCTCGGTGCCGATGACAAAGCGGGCACGGGTCATGGCCTGATGCTCCCAGGTCCAGGCGGTGTTGCTGCCACGCTGTTCCTGGTAGTCGGCAAAGGCCGAAAAACGGGTCACCAACAAGCCGGAATTGCCGTTGGGGCGCAGGGCCGTATCGATCTCAAACAGGTCGCCTTCGCCGGTCTTGACCGTCAGCCAATTGATCAGCTTGCGCACGAAGGCGGCATACACCTCGGGGGCACGCTCGTCATCATCCTCGTAGACAAAGACCAGGTCCAGATCGCTGCCGTAGCCCAACTCCTTGCCGCCAAGCTTGCCGTACGCAATGACGCCCAGTTGCGGCTCGGGCCGATGCCGGTTTTTAAGGCGCTGCCAGCACCAGCGCACCGTGACGGCCAGCACGGTGTCGGCCAGCGCACTCAAGTCATCGGCCACCTGCTCGACACTGAGCCGGTCCTCCACATCTCGCGCCAGCGTCCGAAACACTTCGGCATGATGCGCCCTGCGCAGCAGGTTCAGGCAAGCCTCTTCGTCATCCTCTCCGGTACGCCGCAAGGCCTGCAAGCGGGCATCGAGTTCGGCCACAAAGGCCGGGGCATCAAAACGCTGTTGCAGCATCTGCCCATTGGCCAGTTCATCGATGACGCCCGGATGCCTGAGCAAATAGCGCGCCGGCCAGCGCGCCGCACCGAGCAAACGCAGCAGCCGCTCATGCACCGTGGGGCGCTCCATCAACAAGGCCAGATAGCTCTCGCGCCGGAGCAAGGGCTCGATCCAGTCGAACAAACGCAGGGCACCTTCTTCCGTCACGCGGCCAGCCTCGAGCCAAGCAGCGGTGCGCTGTACCAGTCGCATCAGACGCCCTCGTGATTCCTCGCGCAAAGCCAGCACCCGAGGGTGACTTTGCCAGGCAGTCAGTCGCTGGCGAAGCGCTTGCGGCCAATCAGCTCCTTCGCGGGCTAACAACTCGGCCACGTCTTGCGGAGCGGCCTGAGAGCCCCCTTTTTTGCATCCAACGCAGTCGGTGTGCCCGCCCAGCAACTTGTCGAACTCCTCGGCCACAAACTCCCGATGCCGATCCAGCTCGGCCAACAGTTGCCCGGCATGGTCAAAACCCAGGGTGGCCGCAATCCAACCCAGATCGGCGTCCTGCGTGGGCAACACATGGGTCTGCTGATCGTCGAGGTACTGGATGCGATGCTCAACCCGCCGCAGGAAGTCGTAAGCCTGGGCCAGGCCCGTTGCCGTCGAGGCCGGCATCAGGCCGGCCTTGCTGACACGGTCGAGCGCATCGAGCGTGGCGCGGGTCCGCAGTTCAGGGAACTGTCCGCCGCGCACCACCTGAAGCAACTGCACGGTAAATTCGATTTCCCGAATCCCCCCGCGCGAGAGCTTGACGTCGTTGGCGCGCTCGGGATGACCGGCAGCGCGGCGGGCCGCCTGCTCTCGAATTTGCCGATGCAGCACGCGCAGGGATTCGAAGACGTTGTAGTCCAGATAGCGTCGGAACACGAAAGGCAGCACCAGCTGACGCAGTCCATCGGTGGAGCCGTCACTGCGACTTGCCCGCGGGGCCACAACGCGGCTCTTGAGCCAGGCAAAGCGCTCCCACTCGCGCCCCTGGACCTGGAAATACTCCTCCAGCGCCCCCAGCGAGACCGCCGGCGGTCCCGAATTGCCATTGGGCCGCAAGGCCAGATCGACCCGAAATACGAAGCCGTGCTCGGTGACATCGCCAATCAGGGTCTGCACGGCCTTGACCTGCAAGGCAAAGTATTCGTGGTTAGAAATCACGCCCCGGCCATCAGGCCGCCCGGCGGTCTGCCCCTGCTCGTCGTACACATAGATGAGATCAATGTCACTGGAGACATTGAGCTCGCGCGCGCCAAGCTTGCCCATGCCGATGACCCACATGCAGGCCCGCCGTGTCGCCTGACCGTCGGTCACCTGCGGCCTGCCATGCAGCGCGTCGAGGTCCTCGCGGGTCTTTTGCATGGCCACGTCCAGCGCAAACTCGGCCAGTTCGGTCATGGCGCCGGTCACTGCAGACAGCGGCGCCGAGCCGGGCGTTTGCGCATCAATCACCACCAGGCGCTCGAGCACCAGCTGACGCAAGATGCGCAGGGCCGCACCGACCTCATGGCCCGACTGTCGAATCGTCTCGTAGGCATGCAGCAGGTCTGGCTGCAGGGGCGAGGGCGCCGACAGCAAGCCCAGCCAGGGGGCATAGCGGCGCCGAATACGCTGCACAAAGCGACTGTACGCAGCCGAGCGATCCGCGCCACCTGGGGAGCAGTCGGCGCTGGAAGCCAGATCAGAGGACGGCAGCGACATGGGTGAAAAAGGAGACCGTTGGCGACACAGAGCCACCCCGGACGAGGGTCATAATTCCAGGCCAGATGCAACCGGAAACTGCCTCGACAACAAAGCCCCTGCCGCCGCGCTTGAAGCTGTGGTCGATGGCCACCCAGTGGCTGCTCGTCCTTGTGCTGTCATGTGCCCTGCTGCTGGGTCTGGGATGGGCCCTGCTTCACTGGCTGATTGTGCCGCGTATCGACGAATTTCGCCCGGCCCTGCAAAGTCTGACCCGCCAAACCACCGGCCTGCCCATTGAAATTGGCCGACTGCAGGCTCGCTCGGTCGGTCTGATCCCCTCTTTTGAACTGCACCAAGTGCGACTGCTTGATGCGCAGGGGCAGGCAGCCCTGCAACTGCCCAAGGTGGTGGTGGCGCTCTCACCGCGCTCGGTGCTCAAGCTCGGGCTGGAGCAGCTGGTCATTGAAGGGGCGGATCTGGAAGTGCGGCGAACGGCCGATGGGCGCTTTGTGCTGGCTGGCATTGACATGAGTGCCGCCCCCAAGATCGACATACAGCCGGCGCTGGACTGGTTGTTCTCTCAAACCGAGTGGGCGCTGACCGGCGGCACCGTGTACTGGCGCGATGAGCAGCAGGGCATGGACATGAAACTGACCGAGGTCGACTGGGTCATGCGCAACAGCGGCCAGCGTCACCACATGCGATTGGATGCGACGCCGCAGCCGCAATGGGGCGACCGGTTCAGCCTGCGCGGCATGTTGCGCCAGCCCCTGCTCTCTGGCGACGCGGGCAACTGGAAGCTATGGAGCGGGGAACTCTATGCCGAATTCGGACGAATCGAAGCGGCCCCACTGCGCGCCTACAGCCGCCTGGCCGGCGTAGAGATCGAGCGGGGACGCGGAGCGCTGCGCACCTGGGCCGATGTTCAAAAGGGTCAGATCGTTGGCGCGCTGGCCGATGTGCAACTGCAAAACGTTCAAGCACAACTCGGGCCCAAGCTGCCCAAGCTCGAACTCAAGACGGTCGAGGGTCGCCTGGGCTGGCAGCAGGTAGAGCGCGGCATGCAAGTGCGCGCCGAAGCGCTGAACGTTGAAGGCGCCGATGGCACGCGCTGGGCGGCGGGCCAATTGAAGTGGACCGAGCAAGCGGCCGACGCCAGCACAGCTGTGCGCCATCAGCTCGAAGCCGACCAGATCGACCTGGCCTCGCTCGCCACCCTGGCGCAGCGGCTGCCCCTGCCCGAGGCCATGCATGAACAAGTGCGCAGCCTGCAGCCCAGAGGCCAAGTTCGAGAGTTGCAGCTGAGCTGGCAGGGTCCGCTGGAGCAGCCCGACCAGGCCCAGGCCCGCGGTCGGGTGGTGGGTCTGGCGCTGGCGCCCCAAGCCCGCAAGGCGGCCGACGGGCCGGGACGCCCCGGGGTTCAAGGGGCCAACCTGGACTTTCAGTGGAAACGCGAAAAGGGACAAGACAGCGGCCAGGCCCAAGTGCAAATTGAACGGGGCTGGATCGAACTGCCTGGCTTGCTGGCCGAGCCGCGGATTGATCTGGACCAATTGGTCACGACGCTGAAGTTTCGGCATGGCCCCGCGGGCATGCAGCTCGATTTTGAGCAAGGTCGCCTGCAGAACAGCGATGCGCAGGCCCAGATCCAGGGCAGCTGGCGAGGCCAGGGCGAGGGTTTGGGCGAGCTTGACCTGCAAGGACAAATCACGCAGGCCAATGGCGCCAGGGTCTATCGGTACCTGCCGCTGGCGCTGCCCGAAGCCACGCGCCGCTACCTGCAGGAGGCGCTACCACAGGCCCGGCTCTCCGATGTGCGAATCAAGGTCAAAGGCCCCCTGGCTCGATTCCCGTTCAAACAGGCCACAGAGGGTGAATTTCTGATCGGCGGCAAGATTCGCAACGCGCGTTTTGTGTATGTTCCAACCTACCTGAGTCCCGGCAGCAAACCCTGGCCGGCGTTCGAGCGCCTCGAGGCCGAGCTACAGATCAGCCGCAACAGTTTGCAGCTAAGCCAAGTCAGCGCGCAGGTGGCCGGTCTGCCCGGGCTGGCCCTGAGCAAGGTACAGGCGCGCATTGCCGAACTCGGTCCGCAGTCCAGCGTCGAGGTCAACGGCGATATTCGAGGGCCCTTGGCGCAAGCGCTCAAACTGGTGCAGACCTCGCCCCTGTCGGCGATGACCGGCGAGGTGCTCGGCAAGGCCAGCGGCACGGGTACAACCGATCTGCAACTGCGCCTGAATCTGCCTTTGAACGACCTGAGCAAATCGACGGTGCAGGGCAACCTGCAGCTGGCGGCCAATGACCTGCAACTGGCCACCGACCTGCCTGCGATCACCCAGGCACGGGCCAACCTGCAGTTCACTCAGAGCAGCTTACAGGTCACCAACGCGCAAGGGCGTCTCATGGGCGGCGACCTGAGGTTTGAGGGTGGGCTGCGAGCCAGAAGCCGCGATGGCAACGAACCGGAGGCCCAGCTCAAGGTTCAGGGGCAAGTGACTGCCGAAGCCCTGCGGCAACTGCGAGACATCCCCGCACTGGCCAACCTGGCCCGCAGCGCCAGCGGCAGTACCAGCTTCAACGCCAAC
>JBILUT010000364.1:0-2601 GCA_044370875.1 Polaromonas sp.
AGAACTCAGAGCGCCGGTAATCCAGAAATACATCAGCACATCGGGGCTGCCGTCGGGGCGAGTGACGGCCCCAACAATGGCTCCGAAAGGACCGTCCACCCCAGCCCTGAGCATGGCGATGACCGGGATGATGGTCAAGAAGATACCGGCGAAAAGTTTGGCCACCTCCTGCATCGGCGCCCAACCAAACTGGTTGTCCTCATGCACCTGGGCTGGCGTGAGCCGCAACGAGACCAGGGTGATGATGATCAGGCCGATGTCGCGCAGCAGGCCAGGCAGCCCGACCTCGGTGCCCCAGACGTCAAAGCTGACGCCCGGCTTCCAGGCCCCGCTCATCAGCACCAGGCTGACCACGCCGGCGAGCAACAGAAAGTTGATCGAGCCGTCAAAACCGATGGCGATCCTGCCCGGAGCGGGATCGACCAGCCTGTCGCCCTCACGCCGGAAGAACCAGGTGTCGAGCAGGTAGAAGATCAGCAAAAGGCTACCCACCAGAAACAAGGTCTCTGGAAACAAGGTCTTGAGCGTCCAGAAAAATTCCACGCCCTTGAGAAAGCCCAAGAACAAAGGAGGATCGCCCAGCGGAGTCAGCGAGCCGCCGGCATTAGAGACGATGAAAATGAAGAAGATCACCACATGGGCCATCTGCTTGCGGTCGGCATTGGCGCGAATCAAGGGCCGGATCAGCAGCATCGAAGCACCGGTGGTTCCCATGAAACTTGCCAACACGGCACCAATGGCCAGAATCGAAGTGTTCAGTACCGGGCTGCCGCGCAGATCGCCGCGAATGTAGATGCCCCCAGAAACAGTAAAAAGCGCTGTGAGCAAAATAATGAAGGGGATGTACTCACCCACCAGCGCATGCACAAAGTTCGAACCGGCCGAACCAACCCCGAACAACAAGGCAAAAGGCAGCAGAAAGGACAGCGCCCAGAACGCGGCCACCTTGCCATAGTGGTGGTGCCAGAAGGTCGGCACGATCAAGGGCATCAGGGCAATCGAGAGCAAGATGCCGGCAAAAGGCAGGCCCCACCAAGCACTCAGAGCGCTTCCATCGATGGTGGCTGCACGGGCAAAGCCCGGACAAACGGCGAGCAGGGCCAACAGGAAGAGGCGAAGCGACACAGGTGGGCGATTCATGGCGGTCGTGCAATCGGTTAGACAAGGAAGCGCATTGTTACAAAAACAAGGTGGCGGCCGCCCGCCGGCTGGCAAGGGCCCGCTTAGCTCCCGCTTCGGATGTCGAAGACCTGCCGGAGGTAGGCCAGGTATTTTTCGTCCTCGCACATGTTTTTGGACGGGGTGTCGGACAGCTTGGCCACAGGCTGCCCGTTGCATCGCACCATCTTGACGACGATCTGCAAAGGCTCACAGCCGATGTCATTGGTCAAGTTGGTACCAATCCCAAAAGCCAACTGACATCGACCGCTGAAGCGACGGTACAACTCGATGGTTCTTGGCACGGTCAGCGCATCACTGAAGATCAGCGTCTTGGTGTGCGGATCAACCCGATTGCTGCGGTAGTGCTCGATCAATCGCTCACCCCAGGAGAAGGGGTCTCCGCTGTCGTGGCGAGCACCATCGAAGAGCTTGCAGAAATACATGTCGAAGTCGCGCAGGAAAGCGTCCATGCCATAGACATCCGACAGGGCGATGCCCAGATCTCCCCGGTACTCCTTGGCCCAGGATTCGAAGGCGAACACCTGGCTGTCGCGCAGGCGGGGCCCCAGCGCCTGGCAGGCCTGCAGATACTCGTGGGCCATGGTGCCCAGTGGCGTCAGGCCCAGCTTCATGGCAAACAGCACATTGCTGGTACCGGCAAACTGCCCCTGAGGACCGGCGCCCAATCGGTCAGCCAGTGTTCTGAGCACCTCCTCATGCCAGGCTCTGGAAAACCGGCGACGGGTTCCGTAGTCGGCAATTCGAAGGGCTTGAAGACCGGGCTCCTGAAGTTGTCCGATCTTGCGGTCTAAACGTCGGCGTCCCTCGGCGAAGTCAGGTAGCGCCTGGGTGTTTCGAAAGTACACCTCGTTGACGATGGCCAGCACCGGAATTTCGAACAGAATGGTGTGCAGCCAGGGGCCACGGATAGAAATCTCGATCTGCCCGTCGGGCAAGGCCTGGACCTCGATGTATTTTTCGTTGAGGCTGAACAGCCCCAGAAAATCCACGAAATCGCTCTTGATGAAGCGCATGGAGCGCAGGTAGGCCAGCTCGGCCTCACTGAACTTGAGCGCGCACAGCGCCCGAATTTCCTCGCGGATCTGGGCCGCATAGGGCGCCAGTGGCTCGATCCCGGGCGCACCGGCATTGCGACACTTGAAGCGGTACTCAACCTGTGCACCTGGAAACTGATGCAGCACCGCCTGCATCATGGTGAACTTGTAGAGGTCGGTGTCGAGCAGGCTGGCGATGATCATGACAGGCTTGCCGCAGTGACTCAGGCCAGGCCGATGAAGTCGACCTCAAAGAGCAGCGTGGCATGGGGTGGAATCACCCCGCCTGCACCACGCGCGCCATACCCGAGTTCAGCTGGAATGATCAGTCGCCGTGTCCCCCCGGCCGACATGCCCTGCACGCCTTCGTCCCAGCCGCGGATGA
>JBILUT010000365.1:0-2596 GCA_044370875.1 Polaromonas sp.
CCACTGATCCGGTAATACGTGTGGCTGCCCTGCTGCCAGCTCTCGACGGTTTTACTTTGGCGCGTCCAGAAGTCCGGCGGCAGCGCCAGCGCGCCGCTATAAAGCAGGTCGCCGTCTTCCAGCGTCTTGTCGTTGCGATAGTCTTCGGTCGACAGGCCCATGGCGCGTGCCTTGACGCGCATGTTGATGTCCTTGGAGACCAGCACGACCTCGCGCGGCGCCAGTTCTTTGCGCAGCGCTTCGACCACACTCAGGATCTGGTTGTCCGCCTTGCCCTGTGGCAGCGCCATCGGCAATTCGCCGCTGAGCGGTCGGGTCTGGAACAGCAGATGACCGCCCGCCTCGGTGTGACCGGTGCTGGCCAGCACCAGGCCCTTGGCAATGTCGCTGCCTTCGGCAGCCAGCGCATCAAGGGTGCGACTGGTCTGGCGCGCATTGCGCGCGACTTCGGTCATGCCTTTCTTGTGGCCGTCGAGCTCTTCCAGCACGATCATGGGCAGGAAGATGTCGTGTTCCTCAAAGCGGAACAGGCACATCGGGTCGTGCAGCAGCACATTGGTGTCCAGCACAAACAGCTTGGCCGGCCCCTCCAATTTGCGTGCCTTGGCGCGGCTTGCGGGACGCGCCGAGGGAGCCTTTGCGGCCGCGCTGGCGGGTTCGGCCCTGGCCGCTGCGCCGACCGCGGCGCCCTTGGTCTTGCGCTTGCTGCTGGACTTGGCAGACTTGGCCGGTGCCCCGGGATGGAAAGCGCTGGGGTGTTCGGTAGCCATTTCCTGCCGAGTCACTGCTGTCTGCCCATGGGTGGATGCAGCCCGGCTCTCAGGGCGGTCCGCGTTGCGCGCTGAGTTGTCATAGGCTTGCCGAGGAAGAAAACTGGCTCGCTGGGTCGGGGCGGGGGGCAGGGGCATGGTTGGCGCTACTCAGTCAGGAATGGGGTGAAGGGGTCGGACACAACCCGGTCACGCTGCCGACCAATGAAAAAGCCGCCGGACGGGCCAGGCGGCTTTTTGTGTATGGATTCGGCTCTTGCTGCGATCAAGGGCATACAAGTCATTATGCACGACCCGGCGCAGAAAGCGCAGTTGACGGATCAGCCCGACTTTTTCAGTACCTTGACTGCGGCCAGAACCTCTTCGACGTGCCCCGGCACCTTCAGGCCGCGCCATTCTTGCTTGAGCTGCCCATCGGCGCCAATCAGGAAGGTGCTGCGCTCAATGCCTTTGACTTTTTTGCCATACATGATCTTGTTCTTGACCACGCCGAACATATGGCACATCTTCTCTTCGGTGTCTGCAATCAGTTCGAAGGGCAGTCCGAGCTTGGACTTGAAGTCTTCGTGCGACTTCATGTTGTCGCGCGATACACCGAAGACGACCGCGCCGGCCTTCGCAAAGTCCTTGTAGCGATCGCGAAATTGCATGGCCTCGGTGGTGCAGCCGGGGGTGTTGTCCTTGGGGTAGAAGTACAACACCACGATCTTGCCCTGGTGGCTGGCCTGGGTGACTTTGACGCCACCGGTGGCGACCGCTTCGAATTCGGGAATGAGTTTGTTCAGAACGACTGCCATGCTGCGGAGACCCTGACGAAAGATGCTTAGGGCCGGGGGGCCTTTAGTTGTTGTGGCTGTTCGGTGGATCGAGCAGTCCCGTCGGGTACTGCCCGCAAGCGCCTTGGTGAGGGCTTGGCGGAACGAACCTTTCGGGTGTCGAGCCCGCTATTTTAGCCTCAAAGCGGGCCGCTGACCGGACGGGCCGCCCTGGCGGGCAGTTCCAACAGCAAAGCGGCCACCACTTGACGGCCCTCACCAGCCAGAATGTTGTAGGTGCGGCAGGCCGCCACCGTGTCCATGGTCTCAATGCCAATGCGCCTGGCCATCAGGGCGCGCAGCTGCGTGGGCGGTGGAAAGCGCAAGCGGGCACCGCTGCCAAAGACGACCAGTTCAGGCGCCAGCTCGGCCAGGCGGTCAAAGTGCGCCTGCTCAAGCTCTTCAAAGCGGGCGCATTGCCAGTCGAAGGTCTGGCCCCGTGAGTCAATGATCAGGCTGTGGTGAACCTTCTCAGCAGTGCCGCGATGACCCACCCCGATCCAGTCGGGGCCGTAGCCCAGAATGGTGGGCGCGTCCGATCGGTCCGGTTGCAGCTTCATGGCAGAGTTCTTGGAAGTAAAGGCCTGAGGTTGCCATGCTGAACCGGTCAGCAAGGACAAGGTTTTTGTGTGGTCAAATTATAGGTTTCACATCGACCTGAGCCCGGTTTTGGGTGGGGCAGTGCCGCCTCTGCAACCCGCCGCCCACCGGCCTGACCTGCCATGAAGCCCATCCATAAATCTGCCAAGCTGGCCAATGTCTGCTACGACATCCGCGGGCCCATCATGGACGCGGCGCGTCGCATGGAGGAAGAGGGCCACAAGATCATCAAGCTCAACATTGGCAACCTGGCCCCCTTTGGTTTTGATTCGCCTGAAGAAATTCAGCAGGACATGATCCGCAACCTGCCGTCGTCGGCCGGTTACTCGGACAGCAAGGGTATCTTTGCGGCGCGCAAGGCCGTCATGCATGAGACCCAGCGCCAGGGCGTCAAGGGCGTCACGCTCGATG
>JBILUT010000074.1:0-7025 GCA_044370875.1 Polaromonas sp.
GAATGTTGCGCCGCTCATCGGAGGGCGGTGTCGATTGCACGCCGCCGCTTCGGCCATCGATCCCAAGACTGCTCACTCCATTGCCGCGGGCGAATTCTTCATAGAACCACTCGCCACCGGCATTGACCACGCCCGGCGGCACGGGTACCTCTTGAATGGGCTCCGCCTTGAGAGCGTGTTCCATGTAGCTGATCCAGATCGGCAGGCTCAAGCCACCCCCGGTTTCTCGGTCGCCGAGCTTGCGTGGTTTGTCATAGCCCATCCAGACGCCCGCAACGACCGTGGGCTGGTAGCCGATGAACCAGGTGTCGATGGCATCATTGGTGGTGCCCGTCTTGCCGTAGAGGTCCGGGCGCTTGAGTTGTGCCTGGGCTCGTGCGGCAGTACCCGAGCGGGTAACTTCCTGCAGAAGGCTGGACATCACGAAGGCATTGCGTGGCTCGATCACCCGTTGCGTGTCCTCGGGACTGGGGTGCGGCGGTTGTACCAGCAGGCGGCCTTGCTGGTCGGTGATTCGCGTGATCAGATAGGGATTGACTCGAAGTCCGCCGTTGGCAAAAACCGCATAGCCCGACACCATTTGCATGGGCGTGACCGAACCGGCGCCCAGAGCCATGGTCAGGTAAGGCGGGTGTTTGTCAGCGTCAAACCCGAAGCGTGTGACCCAGTCCTGCGCATTTTGAGCACCCACGCTTTGCAGGATACGGATGGAAACCATGTTTTTGGATCGCTTGAGTGCGGTGCGCATGCTCATCGGCCCATCGAACTGACCGTCGTAGTTTTTGGGCTCCCAGGGTTGCCCTCCTGTGATGCTGGCGTCAAAAAACAAGGGGCTATCGTTAATCATCGTGGCTGGTGTCAAGCCTTTCTCAAGGCTGGCCGAATAGATGAAGGGCTTGAAGCTCGAACCCGGCTGGCGCCAGGCCTGGGTGACGTGGTTGAACTTGTTCTTGACGAAGTCAAAGCCGCCGACCAGCGCACGGATCGATCCATCGCGAGGGTCCATGGCCACCAGCGCCCCCTCGACTTCGGGCAGTTGGGTGATGGTCCACTTGTCGCCCGGACCCTTCATCAGGCGGATGACTGCGCCGCGTCGCACAGACAGGTTGGGTGGCGCGTTCGCCGACAGGCCCGACTGCGCTGGCTTGAGCCCCTCACCGGTGATCTCGACGGTCTCGCCATTGGCGCGGGTAGCCAACACTTTCTGGGGGCTGGCTTCGAGCACAACGGCTGCCAGCAGATCGCCGTTGTCAGGATGATCGCCCAGCGTGTCGTCAATCGCGTCTTCTGCATCTTTGGGGTCTTTGGGCAGGGTGACGAATTTTTCGGGTCCTCGATAGACCTGTCTGCGCTCAAAGTCCATGATGCCTTTGCGCAGGGCCTGGTAAGCGGCCGATTGATCGCTGGCCTTGACCGTGGTGTAGACGTTCAGTCCGCGGGTGTAGGTCTCCGGCCCGTACTGTGCAAAAACCATCTGTCGAACCATCTCGGCGATAAATTCGGCATGCACCCGGTTGGGGTCGGAACTGCTTCTGATCTTGAGCTCCTGCTTTTTGGCCGCTGCAGCCTGCGCTTCGGTGATGAAGCCGTTTTCTTCCATGCGCTCGATGATGTAGAGCTGTCGGACACGGGCGCGCTTGGGGTTGGCGATGGGGTTAAAGGCTGAGGGCGCTTTGGGCAGACCGGCCAGCATGGCCGCCTCGGCCACGCTGATGTCCTTGAGCGGTTTGCCGAAGTAGGTCTCTGAAGCCGCCGCGAAACCATAAGCCCTGTTGCCCAGGAAGATCTGATTCATGTAGATCTCCAGAATTTGATTCTTGGTCAACAGGTGCTCAAGCTTGAAAGTCAGCAGGATCTCATAGATCTTGCGGATGTAGCTCTTCTCAGCGCTCAGGTAGACGTTGCGGGCCACCTGCATGGTGATGGTGGAGGCGCCCTGGCTTTTGAGCTGTCGCACGTTGGCCAGCCCGGCACGGATCACACCCAGGTAGTCGATGCCCCCATGCTGGAAAAAGCGCGCATCTTCAATCGCCAGCACCGCATCTTTCATCACTTGTGGGATTTCGTGAATCGGCGTGAAGCTGCGTCTTTCTTCGCCGAATTCGCCGATCAGCACCTGGTCCGACGAATAGATCCGTAAGGGCAACTTGGGCCGGTACTCGGCCAGGTCGGAGACATCCGGTAGTTGTGGGTAGGCCATGGCCAGTGCGACCGCTACCACCATGGCCAGGCCGGCTGCAGCCGCTAGGCCCAAGCCGACCACCCACAGGCCCAGCCGCACAAGCCAGTGTCTGGGCGTTGTGCGATCCGGGGCGGGAGCGGCGGGGGGCGTTGAGGCGGACATGAGTGCGTGGGCGCAGGAGCGTCCGTTCGGTGGCCAGGACTTATTTTAAGAGACAGGCTCGGGGTCAACGCTGGGTTCCGGCCGGTTCCTCCGCGCCCAGATGGGCATCATCGTTAACAGGAATTAAACGGCGTATAGCCCCGAGCTTGATAGCCTGCGTGGCGGGCGTTGCGAATGTGCAAGCCAAATTGGTACTCAGGCTCTAGAGGCAGCGTCCCATGCGTGTTGATGGCTTGCTCAGAGGGGTGTTGGCGGCTGATCCTCAGCCTTTGGCTGCCCTGGATATCAGCCCTTCGCACCTGAGATGGGCCGTGCTGGATCGGCAGGCCGGGCACTGGTGCTTGCAGCTTTCGCAGTGGCCTATGGCGCCCGGCTGGCTTGAGGATGGGCGCCTCACTGATTACGCTGCTGTCGCCGAGGCGGTGTCGCAGGGGCTCGCTCAGGTGGGTGTACAGCGCTTGGCAATGACCGTGCCGCCTGAGGCCTGCCATTGCCAGGTGTTAGAGCCGCCGTCAAAGGTATGGCCTTGGCGGCGGCGCGCCTGGCTGCGAGCCCAGGCCTTGCAGGGACCCTTTGGGGAGCAGTCGTCCTGGGTGGCCCATCGGCTGGATGGCCCACAAGCGCACTGGCGTCTGATGTCGGCGTCTGCCGAATTTCTCCAAGATTGGCAAGGTCTGGCTGAGGCGGCCCATTGCCAGTTGCTTTGCCTGGAAGACGCCCATCAGGCTGGCTGGCGTGCCCTGGACCAGTGGCTCGCTCCTCCGGCACCGGGTGCTTGCCTGTTTCAGGTGGGCACTTTCTGTGTCCAGACTTTGCAGGAGCGGGCGGGCCGCTGGCAGTGGGCGTGGCGAACGCAGGAGCAGTGCGCTGATCCGCTTGAGCGCTGCCTGGCGCATGCCGCGGGCAGCCCGGCCGTTTTTGTTTTGGGCGAGGGTGAACTGGCCGCCCGGGTTTATGACGGGCTCGAGCAGGCGGGGATCAATCCGATGACGCCCAGCCCTAAGCTGGACTGCCAGGGTGATTTCACCGCGGCCTGCTGGCCGGTGCTGGGTCTGGCGGGCTTGAGGTGGTGGACATGAAACGCTCTGGCGTTACGCTGCTGGACTTGCGATTGGGTTCCCCCGAGGCGTCGGCGCTGCGTCATCCACCTTTTTTGCGCGCTTTGCTCTATGCCGGCCTGGGAGGTCTTCTGGTCGGCTTCTGGCTGGTCCGGCAGATCGAGAACGATCAGCAACAACGGCGGCAGGCTAAAGCGTCTGTGCAGGCTGAGCTGGCCGACTTACAAGCGGCCCAGCGCGAGCAGGATGCCCGGATCAAGACCCTGCAAGAGAGTCAGGCCCAATGGCAACAACATCGTCAGCATCAAGCGCATTGGCAGCAGCTTGCTCAAACCTTGCAGGCCCTGGGGCGCAGTGACGACCCGACGGGAAGCCTTGCCCAGCTTCGGTGGGACGCGCAAGGCCTGACGCTTGGCGGGCAGATCGCACCTCCGCAGTTGCAGCCGTGGTTGCGCCGCGTTGCAGCCCAGTTACCGCACCTGGGGCCGTGGACCTCGGTGGAGCTCGGTCGTGGGGTGGGCGATGAGATCCCGCATGGCTCAGAGCCCGACGGATCGACCCGTTTCGTGATTCGCTTCGGGGCCAAGGCCGCCCCGCAGGCGTTTGTCCCATGATCGCAGCGGATGGGCTGGTGCTGCGCTTGAGTGGTCGCGCGACCGTGCTGCGCGCTTCGGTTCAGAGCCCTCGTTTGGCGGTCTTCATGGTGATCTTGGCCGGGCTTGTGGGGGCGGCCCTGCCCCTGGTGTGGCTGGGGCAACCGGCGCAAGAAGAAACGCAAGCCTTGGAGCGGGCCGGCGCATCCTTGCGCGGTGAGCGCGACAGGGCGCGCGCGCGCCTGGATGCCAGCGCACGCGAGATCGAACGCCTAGAGACCGAACTGGCCGACCTGCCGCAGGCCGAGGCGAACGGCGCACCTGCTGATGCGCTGTTGCCGCATCGGCTGGCTGTTCAACAGGGGCTGCATCTGGAGCGGCTCAAGTCGGCCTCCTCTGAGGGCGGACCGATGCCGCGCGCCGCATCGGCACCCGACGACGGGTCAGCCCCCCTGACTTTGCAGGTGCGTGGCAGTTATCGATCCTTGCTGGCTTACCTGGCGGCGCTTGAGCAAACAGGGCCGGCTTGGAGCATCCGGCAGTTGCAGCTTTCGGCGGGGCGTTCCTCTGCGCACCGCATGAGCCTGGTGCTTGAGGCTGTGCCCCCATCGCCTTGGACCGTACCGCAACCGTTGCAGATGCTGGCCTTCGGCACGATCAGCGATCCCATGGGCTTGCCGTCAGAGCCCCGGTGGGCCCGGACCGATCCATCGGCGACTGCAACACGCAGCACCGCACCGGTGGAGCCATCGCTCCCGCCAGACCCATTGGCGGGGCTGCCACCGGCGTGGCGATCGGAGTTTGAGCGCCAGCGTGGACCGCTCGAGTCTCTGGCCCTCCAGGAACTTTTTCTGACCGGCACCCTCAAGCGGGACCAGGCTTGGCTGGCGCTCATGCGCGTTGGCGCGGTGGTTCACGCGGTGGCAGTTGGCGACTACATCGGGCCCGATTTGGGGCGGGTACAGGCCGTCAATGAAACCGGCCTTGAGTTGCGGGAAATCCGTCGTGATCCCAGCGGGCGATGGGTGGAGCAATTGCGTCGCTGGCCGGTAGGGGGTTTGCCATGAGATGGGCACTTGTGCTTGCGCTGCTGTTTTCCTCGAGTCTGTCGCGGGCCGCGGATTTGCCCGCCCCCATCACAGCCGAACCCGTGAAAACACCTGTGGCGCCGCCGGCTGGCTATCAGGGGCAGCCGATCTCCCTGAACTTTCAGTCAGTCGAGGTTCGCACGCTGCTGCAATTACTGGCTGATTTCAGCGGCTTCAACATCATGGTTTCCGATGGTGTTTCGGGTCAAACCAGCCTTCGTGTGCGCGATCTACCGTGGGACCAGGTGCTTGAGATCATTGTCCAGACGCGTGGGCTGGTTATGCGTCGCGAGGGGCCGGTGATCTGGGTGAGCACGCGCGCCGAGCAGTCAGCCCGGCAGCGTCAGGACCTGGAAGGCCAGCAGGCTCTGCAGACGGCCGAGCCTTTGTTGACCGAGAGCTTCAGACTCAAATATGCCCGCGCCGATGAGTTGGGACGCCAGTTGTTGTCGGGTTCAGCAGGCGGGCGGGTTCTCTCGGCGCGTGGCAGCCTGATCTCGGAAGTGCGTACCAATCAGGTGTTTGTCACGGACGTGCCCAGTCGCTTGGGTATGGTGCGGCGCTTGATCGAACAACTCGACATCCCGGTGCGGCAAGTCATGATCGAGGCGCGCATCGTCGAGGCGGCCGATTCCTTTGGCCGCTCCCTTGGCGTACGACTCGGGGGGCGTCTGGCGGCTAACCCGGCCGATCCATCTCGCTCGGGTTTTAGCGGTGGGCAGGCCGGCGGCCGCTACATCACGCCGCAGCAGCCCGTCTCGGGGGAACCGGTGATGGGGCGCGACTTTGGCATTGCAGGCGGCGACATGATCAATTGGCCGGCGCTGTCGCGTGAGGGTCAGCCGGCCGCTGCCCTGGCCGTCTCCTTGTTCAATGCCTCCCTGACCCGGGTTCTCAATCTGGAGATTTCAGCCATGGAAGCCGATGGCAAGGGCAAGGTGGTGGCCAGTCCTCGCATCGTCACGGCCGATCAGGTCAAGGCCATCATCGAGCAAGGAACTGAACTGCCTTATCAGCAGTCCGCCGGCAACGGAGCCACCTCGCTGACCTTCAGGAAGGCCAATCTCAAGCTGGAGGTCACGCCACAGATCGCACCAGACGGCCGCATCATCCTGAATGTGGACATCAACAAGGACAGCGTGGGGCGCAGCACGCCCAGCGGATTTGCCATCGACACCAAGCATGTTCAGACCCAGGTTCGGGTGGACAACGGCGGTACGGTCATGATCGGAGGCATCTTCGAAACCCTGGAGCGCGATGATGAAGCCCGGGTGCCGCTGCTGGGCAGTTTGCCTGCTGTGGGTGCGCTGTTTCGCAGCCGCGCTCGCTCGGTGACGCGGTCAGAGTTGCTGGTCTTTCTGTCGCCACAGGTCCTCACCGATGAACCGGCTCCCGCATTCCGGCCCTGAGTCGAGGGCGCTTGGCCTGCCGGCGTGGGCGTTTATCATGCCGTTTTGCCCTGTCGACACTGGCGGTTCGTTTGTCCTTCCACTCACTCCTGATTGCCTGCGTGGGCCTGCCCGGCTCGGGAAAATCCACGGTGGGCCGCCAACTCGGGCGGCGCCTGGGACTGCGTTTTGTCGACTCCGATTTGGTGATTGAGCGGCGCTTGGGCTGCTCCATCCGCGAGTTTTTTGAGCGTGAGGGCGAAAACAGTTTTCGCGATGTCGAAGAGCAGGTGCTTGACGAGTTGACGCAGGCTGTCGGCGGAGTGCTTTCAACCGGAGGTGGCTCGGTCCTCCGTGCGGCCAATCGTCAGCGTTTGCGCGAGCGCACTACCACGGTGTATTTGCATTCATCGCCCGAAGAGGTTTTCAAGCGATTGCGGCACGACCAAAACCGGCCTTTGCTGCAGGTGGCTGACCCCTTGGGGCGCTTGCGCGAACTGTACGCAGCCCGTGATGCGCTGTACCGCGAAACCGCCCATTTTGTGATTGAGACG
>JBILUT010000326.1:0-2874 GCA_044370875.1 Polaromonas sp.
AGCTTGAACTCGCGGGCCGGATCCGGCCGTCTGCCCCCGAGCCCCACGCCTCCGATTCACCCACCATCCTGCCTTCGAGCTGACCGAATGAGCCTGTCGGACTTTCATCCCCAGCGCGTGTCGATTGATCTTGGCTCGCGCAGCTATCCCATTTTTATTGGTGCCGGACTGCTGGCCGATCCGCGCAGCTACGCTGATCTGCCGCGCGCTCAGACGGCGCTGGTGGTCACCAACGTCACTGTGGCACCGCTGTATGCAGCTGCCCTGCAAGGTGCTTTGGCTGCGCACTATCCGCGCGTGTTGCTTCTGGTCTTGCCCGATGGCGAGGCTCACAAGGACTGGCCGCATTTGCAGCGGGTTTTCGACAGGCTGCTTGAGCATGGCTGCGATCGCCGCACCGTGTTGTTTGCTCTCGGGGGTGGCGTGATCGGCGACCTGACCGGTTTTGCCGCAGCCAGCTACATGCGCGGCGTGCCCTTCGTTCAGGTACCCACCACCCTGCTTGCCCAGGTCGACTCCTCGGTGGGCGGCAAGACGGCGATCAACCACGCGCTGGGCAAGAACATGATCGGCGCCTTCTACCAACCAGCCCGGGTGATCTGCGATCTGGATGTGCTGGCCAGCTTGCCCGATGCCGAGCTTTCTGCAGGATTGGCAGAGGTCATCAAGTACGGCCCGATTGCCGACATGGAACTGCTCGCGTGGATTGAAGCGCATTTGCCCGATCTGCTGGCGCGAAGGCCGGCGGCTTTGGCCCATGTGGTCAAGCGCAGCTGCGAAATCAAGGCCAGCGTGGTGGGTGCCGATGAGCGTGAGGCCGGACTGCGCGCCATTCTCAACTTCGGTCACACCTTTGGGCATGCGATTGAGGCGGGCATGGGCTACGGCGCCTGGCTGCACGGCCAGGCGGTGGGTTGTGGCATGGTGATGGCCGCTTTGCTGTCGAACAAGCTCGGGCTGGTCGATATGGCCTTTGTGGACCGGCTGCGTCGCCTGATCGAGGCGGCCGGATTGCCGGTGGTTGGGCCGGTGCTCGACGCCGAAGATAACGCCGGACGCTATCTGTCTTTGATGCGGCTGGACAAGAAAGCCGAGGCCGGCGAAATCAAGTTTGTAGTGATCGACGGTCCGGGATGCGCGGCGGTCCGGGCGGCATCTGACGCGATGGTTCGCGAGGTCATCGATGCCTGCTGTCTGCCTCGTTGAGCTTGTCGCCGCGCAGGGTGGGCGATGAGCCTGTCCCCTTATGCCAGCAACCCCGATCGCAGCCGGGGCCGACGTTACCCGGAGCAGGCGGCGCCCACGCGATCGCAGTTTCAGCGCGATCGTGATCGGATCGTTCATTCCACTGCGTTTCGGCGTCTGGTCTACAAGACCCAGGTGTTCCTCAATCATGAAGGCGATTTGTTTCGCACGCGCCTGACCCATTCACTAGAGGTGGCGCAAATTGCGCGCTCGATCGCCAGGCCCTTGGGCCTTGATGAAGACCTGGTCGAGGCGATCGCGCTGGCGCATGATCTGGGTCATACCCCTTTTGGTCATGCTGGCCAAGACGCCCTGAACGAGTGTATGGCCGATCACGGTGGCTTTGAACACAACCTGCAGAGCTTGCGGGTGGTCGATCAACTGGAGCAGCGCTATCCGGCCTACGATGGCCTGAACCTCACCTTCGAAACCCGCGAGGGCATTCTCAAGCATTGCTCCAGGCGCAATGCCGAACACCTGGAGCGCACCGAGCCCGGCGGCGTAGGGCGTCGCTTTTTGGACCGCACCCAGCCCAGCCTGGAGGCCCAGCTTTGCAACCTGGCCGATGCCATTGCCTACAACGCGCACGACATTGACGACGGGGTGCGGTCGGGGCTCATCACCTTCGAGCAGTTGCAGGAACTCGATCTGTTCGAGCGCCACCTCAGACAGGCCCTGGCCGACCACCCCGATCTGGGGCAGCCTCATCGCATGCGCCGACTGCTGCACGAGGCCATCCGGCGCATGCTCAGCGAACAGATCTACGATGTGATCGATGCCACCCGTTCGCTGCTCGCACGGTTCCGGCCTGACAGCCCCGATGCGGTGCGTGCGTGTCCGCCGATGGTGCGCTTCAGTGACCCCATGCACCAGCAGTCGACGGGGCTCAAGCGATTTTTGTTCACCCACCTGTATCGCCATGAGCAGGTCATGCAAACGACGGGTCAGGCCCAACAGATGGTGCGGGAGCTTTTTCAGGCTTACAGGATCGAGCCGTCGAGCATGCCGCCCGACCACGCCAACCGGGATGATCTGCCCAGGGCGGTGGCCGACTACATTGCAGGTATGACCGATCGATTTGCGGCGCGCGAGCACGAACGACTGACCGGGCGACGTCTGCTGTGAACGCGCCAGCGCATTCCCTGGCCAAGGCCTGGCTGGTCATCCTGGCTGCGGTAGTGGCTGCCTTGCAGGTAGGCAAGCTGCCCCCGGCCTTGCCCGCCTTGCAAGCCGAGCTGGGCCTGAGTCTGGTGCAGTCGGGCTTTCTGCTGTCGATGGTGCAAATGGCCGGCATGCTGACCGCCATCGTGGTTGGCTCTTGGGCTGATCGATCCGGCCTCAAGCGGTCCATGGTGGCCGGCATGCTCACGCTGGCGCTGGCCAGCGCTTTGGGCAGTCGCGTCCATGATGCCGGCGCGCTGATGCTGCTCCGAGCAGTCGAGGGCATGGGTTTCCTGTGGGTCGCGCTGCCGGCGCCGGCCCTGCTTCGGCGCTTGGTGCCGCCCGCGCGGATGGCTCGGCTTCTGGGGGTGTGGAGCGCCTATACCCCCTTGGGGACGGCGCTCGCTTTGCTGGCAGGGCCCTTGTTCATTCCGTGGGCGGGCTGGCATGCCTGGTGGGATTTGTTTG
>JBILUT010000366.1:0-2579 GCA_044370875.1 Polaromonas sp.
ACTGGGCCGGCCGGGTGGATGATGGTCTTGAGATGGGTGTCGTCAAAGTCAAAGGTGTGTGAGGTGATGCCATTGACCAGAGCTGCGTTGGCCATGTCTACCCGTTCGCTGCGTCCGAGCACCGTGGCCTGCTCAGACGGCGCCAGCATCTGCACGGCAGCCATGGCGGCGTCGGCCGCTTCGTGCTGCGCAGCCCCGATCGCGCAGCCCAGCCAGTTGTAGAAGGTGCGATGCGCTTCGTGATCAACCGCATCGCTCCAGCCGCGGGAGGGTGTTTGTGCCACAAAGCGGGCCAGCAGGGCGGTGACGGGCGGGGCGGCCAAATCGGCGGCCACATGGGTGTTGCGTGCCAAGGGATGTTCCTCTGTAGGGGGGTTAGTTGTCGAGCTGGATCTTGCGCTCTTTGGCCAGGCGCGTCCAACGCTCCAGGTCTTTTTTCATGTAGTCGGTAAATTGCTGCGGCGACATCGGCGTCAGCTCAACCGCCTCTGCTGAGAGCTTGTCCTTGAAATCAGGCTGCGCCAATACGATCGCCATCGCCTCATTGATTTTTTTGACAACATCAGCGGGCATGCCGGCCGGTCCGACCACGCCGTACCACTGTTGGGCGTCGAAGCCCTTCAGGCCCGCTTCTTCCAGGGTCGGCACATCGGGCAAGGCGGGATGGCGTTTGGTCCCGGTCACCGCGATGGCGCGCACACGGCCGCCGCGAATTTGCGGCAGAGCCGCTGCCAGACCGGGGAACATGGCCTGCGTCTGGCCGGCCAGCAAGTCATTGATGGCCGGTGCAATGCCCCGATAGGGGATGTGCAGCATGAAGGTGTTGGTCTGCAGTTTGAACAATTCGGCCGTCAGGTGGGTCAGCGACCCTGCACCGGCAGAGCCATACGAGGTTTTGCCGGGATTCTTTTTCACGTAATCAATAAATTCCCGAATGTTCTTGACCGGCACATTGCTGTTGACGATGAGCACGTTGGGAGTGCTACCGATCATTCCGATGGGGGTGTGGTCGCGCATCGCGTCGTAAGGCAGGTTCCGCGTGGCCGGGGCGGTGCCGTGCGTGGCCACATAACCTTGCATCAGGGTGTAGCCGTCAGGGGTCGCGCGAGCGGCCATTTGTGAGGCGATCACACCGCCGCCGCCGCCATGGTTTTCAACCACCATGGGCTGTCCCAAGACTTTGCTCAGGCGATCGGTCAGTGCCCGGCCGATCATGTCCGAACCACCGCCAGCGGCCACCGGCACGATGTATCGGATGGGTTTGTTCGGGTAGGCCTGGGCCCAGGCAGATGGGGGCAGTGCGGGCGACAGCCCCAGGGCAGCCAGTGAGGTCAGCAGGGTTCTTCTTTGCATCCGTATCTCCTGAATGAATGCCCCTCCGGTCGGGCGCGGATTGGCTTTAGGCAACTCAAGTGAGGTTGCGATTTTTTCAAGGCCGCCTTCTTTTGTATATCTCATTTTTCTCAATGTTTATTGCATACTATGCAATAAAGAGCCCTTATGTCCCAGCCTGTACCCCACCCCAAGTTGGCCGACCTGCGCGCCTTTGTCGCCGTGGGCCGCTTGCTGGCTTTTGCGGCCGCAGCCAAAGAGCTGCATTTGTCTGAATCGGCCCTGTCGCGCCGGATCGCCAGTCTGGAGCAGGAGCTGGGCCTGCGCTTGCTGGACCGCAACACCCGCAGCGTGAGTTTGACCGCTCCGGGGGAGCGCTTTTTGGCCCATGTGCAATCGGCGATCGCCGAACTCGATCGCGCCGTGCAGGACCTGTACAAAGTGGCTCGCCTGGAGGGGGGCGAAGTCAGCGTCGGGTGCATGTTCTCCGCGGTACATGACTTCCTACCGGCCGTGATCCAGACCTTTCAAACCAAGCACCCTTTGGTGTTTGTGCGTATCGTTGAAGCCGGTGCCGACGAGGTTTTGCAGAGCGTGCACAGTGGTCAGGTGGACTTTGCCATCAACTACATTGGCCGCACCGAGTCGGATGTGGTCTTTACGCCATTGGCGCATGAACGCTTTGTTTTGGCCTGTGCGACGGGGCACCCACTGAGTCGACTGCATCAAGTTCCGTGGGGTGTGTTACGCCAGTACCCCTATGCGCAGGTGGCGCAGGCCAGTCGCAACCGGGCACTGATTGATCAGGCCCTGGCCGAGCGCGTGGGTCAATTGCCGCCGCCGGTTTGTGAGGTGCAGCACATCGCCACCTTGATTGGTCTGGTTGAGTCGGGCGCTGCGGTGGCGATCGTTCCACAGCTGACCCTCCCCCGGGACACCCACAAGGTGCTTGGAATCCCCCTCGAGGGCCCACCGGTGGTTCGCACCATCGGGCTGATTCGCCGTGCGGACAAGAGCCTGACGCCAGCGGCGCAGGCCTTTATGCAACTGCTGATCGATACCGGGCTGCGTGCGGACTGAGGCGGCCCTAAGCTAGCCTCAAGTCTTGTCGCGCAGTTCCCGTCGCAGGATCTTGCCCACCGGTGTCTTGGGCAGGTCGGCGCGGAACTCCACCACCTTGGGCTGCTTGTAGCCGGTCAGGTTGGCGCGGCAGTGCTCGCGCACCTGCCCCTCAGTGAGGGCCGGGT
>JBILUT010000367.1:0-2577 GCA_044370875.1 Polaromonas sp.
ACCGGCCCGCATATCGAGCGGGGCGGTCGCCAGCCAGACCGAGTCGACTCGAATCATTTGAACAGTACACGCACGAACTCAGCGCAATCGGTAGCGGATCCGGAAACCAGAACCCGAATGTCGCCCCGCTGCAAGACGAGTTCGATGCTGGAGGTCGGCGGGGTGATGGGACGGACTTCGGATTCGATTCGAAAAAACTCGGGCTTGTCATGCGCCCCCGGAGCACCTTCGGGGCACGGGACTTGGAAGCCGGAATCGCCCCGAAGTTCGGACACCCAGCGGCGCAGGAGATTGGCGTTGACCCCGTTAGCGAGGGCAACGCTCGCGGTGGATACGCCAGGCGCTTCGCAGGCCTTTACGAGCTCCTGCTTGAATTCGTTTGAATACCGGCCACGTTTTCTTTTGCCAGGCAATCTGACGTCTGCGGGTTTCATCGTCCCATCCAGAATCTAGAAACACGCGATCCTGAATGGAAGGGCCTACCAATTCAATGTGTGTTCACGGAACGCGTACTATTGACGTGCCTTCGCGGCGCATCAACAAAATCGTGAAAGGCCTGAGGGGCATCACGGTAGACACGGCACTGCGCCTTGGGGCCTTCTTTGGCACGGACGCGCAAAGCTGGGTCAATCTGCAACCGTACTATGGCACCGAGGTTGCTCGTGCCAAATTCAGGCCAGGCTGTATGTTCTGGCCTCTCGACGTTGGCGCTCCACATCGTGTTGCAGCGCGTTTTGGCTTATGTGGCGATTCTGGCCTTGCTGTGCCGCCGCGGCCACACCTGCTGCAACCGCCATGGCCCCCACATAGATCAGCGGGGCTGCAGGCGGAAACAAGACACTCAGGGCAGCCGCGCCGGCCATACCTAGCAAGCCGGCCGTGACCTTGGCCACACGAGCGAACCAACCCCCGCCGCCCGAGCCCGGCCTGGCCACTCCAGTTTCTTGAGCAGCCTGAACCCCTCGGCGCACCTTCTCAGCGGCATCGCGGGGAGCGATAGCCAGCGGATTGCTTGGACTGAGCGCGCGCGGCATGGTCAGTCTGACATCCTGTCCCACGGCCAAGCTCGGTGGATCAGTCAGTGGAGGTTTGACCTCGGGGGCCTGGGTCTTGATTGCATCGGCCAGGGCCATCCATTCGCCAGGTTTCGTGGTTTTGGCGTCACCAGCCATCTTGAGCAAAGCCATCAAGGCGGCTGGATCGGCCAAGCCGGGCGAGCCGGTGAGCAAAGCGATGCTCTGTTCCAGGCCATCGAAGGCCAACTGGCGCTCTCCCTTGTCTTGCGCATCGATTTCTCCCACATCCATCTGGGAGCTAGCGTCTAGCTCCCGATGGGACGCAGTATTTCCTGTCTCAAGCGCCTGGGCATCGGGCTGTGGATCCTGAATCATGCGCAACCCCTGTAGGCCGATTTCTAGCTGTTTCAAAAGATGGTCTCGCAAGACCAGAGACTGCAAGGCTTGCCCCCCCTTGGCCTGAGCGGCGTACAAGGCAGTTTGGCGCGGGGTCAGCAAGCCAGGAGCCACCGACTGCGCCTGCGACAGCTCGGTCTGAATCTGCCGTGCAGTCTCACGCAGGCCAGGCACCGTCCTCAATTGCTCAGTCGTCAGCAGTACATCCTGCCGGCGCGACTGCAACTGCGCATCCACTTCCCGAAGCAGTTCCTCGTCTGGCACTTCGCCCGTTTTTTTGTCGGGGGCGAGTGCAGGATTAGCCCGACCGTTCTCAATTCGATCGATGCAGGCCTTGCGCAGCAGTGCCAACTCATCGTTGGTCAAGGTTTCCAGGGCCCGGTCCAGTCCGTCTTGCACCTCGTATGTGGCCCGATCCATGGGCAGTTGCTGGCGCACATGCTCGAGCGCCTTGGCCTGCGAAAAAAGCTCAACCAGATCGAGCTTGCGAGCACTGGCTCGCAAACTCATCGTATCCAGCCTTCCATGGAAGGCCGGAAGGGCATTGGGCCCGGCTGAATACATCTTGACCCGATCTGCGGCATTGGTCTCGGCGCTGGCGCCAAAGGCTTTTCTTGTCAAGCTGGGATTGCTGAACAGCTTCCCCTGGTTGACCGTTTCGTAGAATTTCCCTTCTTCATCAAAAGAGATTAGCAAGGTCTTGGCGGATTGGTCAGCCTGTTCGGCGCTCGAGGGCATGTCGCCGCGACCCGCCGATTGCTGCAGGGCATCGAGGTGGGCCTGCATCTTGGGCGTCCAAGCGGCACGGCCATTTTCCTGAAGCAAGGCGCTCGGTATCGATTTGAAGTCGGGTCGAACAAAAACTTCCGAGGGCATATTGCTGCCCAGGCCCCCATCCTGGTAGGCGTGCCCGTCCGGTCCCGTAACGCTCTTGAAAATCGCGGGGATGGCCATCGACATGCGAGCCGTCTCACCCACGGACCAGTCCGGATGATTGTCCGCATGGATGTGCTTGGTGCGCTTTTCGGTGGAATCGAAGATAGCCAGCGTCAGCTCTTTGAACCGCTGCGGTTCAACCCCGGCCAGCAGCTTCAGGTGCCTGAAGGTCACCGGTTGACTCACAGGCGCACTGGCTAGGTCGCGAATTTCCTGCTGCTCGGCCGCG
>JBILUT010000076.1:0-6914 GCA_044370875.1 Polaromonas sp.
AATCGGCGCGATCACATCAACCAAGCTATCGAGCTCGGGTTCCCGGCGCGGGCCGGGCAAGGGCCCGATCTCCGATGCGGTCTGCGGGGCCTCGGTGTCCAACACAGGTTCAACACGGTCGTGGAGAACCGGATCGTCCGGACGATCAAGCGGCGCGGCACCCTCACGCGCGGGGTCAGGCAATTCGTCGGCCTGCTTGGGCAAGCTCTTGCGCGAAGTCCACGCACCGTGGGCCACCACGGCAGCCAGCACGATGGCCCCCAGGACCGCCAGGGCAATGTGCAAGGTGTTCATGAGCCTACCGGTTCGGCCATTTGCACGGCCGACTCCATATCCACCGCGACGATGCGCGATACGCCCTGCTCCTGCATGGTCACGCCAATGAGCTGCTGGGCCATTTCCATCGCGATCTTGTTGTGCGAGATGAAGAGGAACTGGGTGTCAGCAGCCATACTGGAGACCAATTTCGAATAGCGCTCGGTGTTCGCATCATCCAGCGGAGCATCCACCTCGTCAAGCAGACAGAAGGGAGCAGGGTTAAGCTGAAAGATGGCGAAGACCAGCGCGATGGCCGTCAGCGCCTTTTCGCCACCCGACAAAAGGTGGATGGTCTGGTTCTTCTTGCCCGGAGGCTGAGCCATGACTTGAACGCCCGCGTCGAGAATCTCGTCGCCCGTCATGATCAGGCGGGCATTGCCACCCCCAAAGAGCTGAGGAAACATCTTGCCAAAGTGGGTGTTGACGGTCTCGAAAGTCGATGACAGCAACTCCCGGGTCTCCATGTCGATCTTGCGGATCGCATCTTCCAGGGTGTTCATGGCCTCGGTCAGGTCGCCCGACTGCGTATCGAGGAAACCCTTGCGTTCACGCGCTGCATCAAGCTCTTCAAGCGCCGCCAGGTTGACCGCGCCGAGCGACTGAATCTCGCGTTGCTGACGGTCAATGTCGCCCTGCAGTCCGGCGAGCTTGACGCCATCGCGAGCGATTGAGGCCTCCAGAGCCTGCAGATCTGCCTGTGCGTCAACCAGCAACTGCTCGTATTGCTCAAAGCCCAGGCGGCTGGCTTGCTGCTTGAGCTGCAGATCGGTGATGCGCTGACGCATGGGATCGAGCTCGCGCTCAATTTGCATACGCCTCTCGTCGCTGGCCCGCAATTTGGTCGTCAGATCGTCATAGTGGCTGCGCCGCACACCCAGATCGGTTTCGCGCTCAAGACGCACGGCCAGCGCCGCCTGCAAGCCAGCCTGCGCGGCTGCATCAGAGAGACGATCGAGCTCGTCCTGGGCGCGCTTGCGCTCCTGGGTGATCTGGGCGATCTGGCCCGCAGCGGTCTCGAGCCCGCGCCGCAAATCCTCAATGCGAAGTTGCAAGGCGCGCAGGGAAAATTGCGCCTCCTGGGCTGCACGCTCGAGAGAACGCTGTTGCTCACGGCCCTGCTGGAGATGGGCCTGGGCCTGCAACATCCGATCATCGAGCTGCGCCTGTCGCTCCTGGCTGTCGGCCAGTTGCATGTCAAGTTCCTCAAAACGGGCTTCGGCGGCCAGGCGCCGCTCTTGCAGCCGTTCGAGCTGTTGGTCAATTTCCTGAAGATCTGCGTCGAGCTGCTCGCTGCGCTGCCGGGTCTGATCGGCCAGTTGCTGCAGCCGCAGAATCTCGACCTCCAGCGCGTGAATCTGGGTCTGCCCGGTGGCCACCTCACGCTGCAGGGCCTGCAAGCGCTGCGAGGCATCGGCGTAGTCAGCTTCAGCCCGAACCAGGGCACTGCGCGTCTGCTCGACGATGAGGGACTGGGCCCTGAGCTGCTTGTCCAGGTTGTCGATGTCCTGCGCCCGCGCAAGCAGGCCAGCCTGCTCAGAATCGGGGGCATAGAAAGTGACCGCATGACGACCGACCGCATGACCGGCAGCCACGTAAAGCATCTGACCGGGCTGCAGTTGGCTGCGCAGGCTCAGGGCCTGCTCCAGCGAATCGGCTGCAAACGTTCCATGCAACCAATCGGCCAGCAAGGACGACAAGGCCGCGTCGGGCTGACGCAGCAGATCGGCCAAGGGGCGCAGGCCGGCGACCGGGCGCGATGGCACCGAGTCAGTCGGAGCGCTGTAGAAGGCCAGCTTGGCCGGCGGTCCGTCTTGTCCGTCGGTGCCGGCAAAGCCACGCACCATCTCAAGCCGGCTAACCTCGAGTGCGCCCAGGCGCTCGCGCAGGGCCGCCTCAATAGCCGTCTCCCAACCGGGTTGCACCTGCAAACGATTCCACAAGCCCTGCAAGCCATCCAAACCGTGTTTAGACAACCAAGGTGCAAGCCGACCATCGGTCTTGACCTTCTCCTGCAAGGCGCGCAAGGCCTGCAAGCGCGCAGACAGGTCGCTGTGGCGGGCAGACTCCTGATTGGCCGCCTGCTGCTGATCGCGTCGAGTCTGATCGAGCTGTGGCACGCGGTCAGAGAGTTCGGTCAGTTGCCCCTGCAACAGGGTCTGGGCGGCCACCGCCTCTGACAGCTGCTGACGCAGTTGCTGCAGGCGGGCTTCATCGGGCGCATCCAGGGCGTTGCGGTCGGTCAGCAGGCGCTCACGACGACCTTGCAAGCTGCGCCCGGTCTCTTCGGTATTGCGTTGTTCCGCCGCAAGCACCTGAATTTGTTGCTGAACCTGGACGACGCTCTCGCGCTGCGCAGCCGAATCGGCCTGCGCCAGGCGCAAGGCCTCTTCAAGCTGCGGCATCTGCAGGCCGTGTTCTTCAGATTGGGCCTGCAAAAGCGCCGCCTGTTCGGCAGTCTGTTCGCTGCTGCCGGTCAGCTCAAGCTGCTGCTCCTGCGCTTGCTGCTGGCGCTGGGTCCAATCGCCCTCTTGCTGCGCAAGTTCGGTCAAGCGCTGCTGGGCCCGCTGGCGACCTTCCACCACATAGCGGATCTCGGACTCCAGGCGCGCCACTTCAGCACCAGCCTCATAGAGGCGGCCCTGAGCCTGATTGACCTGATCGCCGGCCTCGTAGTGAGCTTGCCGAATGGTCTCCAGGTCGGACTCAACCCGGCGCAGGTCGGCCAGTCGGCCCTCGAGGGCATTGACTGCCTGATCGCAGTCGGCTTGCAGCCGCACCTGCTCGGCCTGGCTGTCCGAACGCTTGATGAACCACAACTGCTGCTGCTTGAGAGTGACCTGGCTTTGCAGTTCCTTGTAGCGCACCGCCACCTCGGCTTGCCGCTCGAGCCGCTCAAGCTGACCGGTGAGTTCGCGCAGGATGTCTTCGACGCGGGTGAGGTTTTCGCGGGTGTCCTGCAGCCGGTTGGCCGTCTCTCGCCTTCTCTCCTTGTACTTGGACACGCCCGCCGCCTCTTCGAGGAACAGACGCAGCTCCTCGGGTTTGGACTCAATGATGCGGCTGATGGTGCCCTGTCCAATGATGGCGTAGGCACGCGGTCCCAGACCCGTGCCCAGAAACACGTCCTGCACATCACGCCGGCGCACCGGCTGGTTGTTGATGTAGTAGCTGGAAGTTCCATCACGGCTGAGCACACGCTTGACCGCAATTTCTGCAAACTGACCCCACTGCCCTCCGGCGCGATGGTCGGCGTTGTCAAAAATCAGCTCGACGCTGGCACGGCTGGCTGCCTTTCGGCTGGTGGTGCCATTGAAGATCACGTCCTGCATGGATTCGCCGCGCAACTCGCTGGCCCTGCTCTCGCCAAGCACCCAGCGCACTGCATCGATGATGTTGGACTTGCCACAACCGTTGGGGCCGACCACTCCGACCAACTGCCCAGGCAGCAGAAACTGGGTGGGTTCGGCAAAGGACTTGAAACCTGAAAGCTTGATGGAGTTGAGGCGCACGGGTGTCTTGAATCAGGGTCTTCGACGGCCCCTGGGGGCAGCCGCGGTGGCAGGGAAATTAAGCATCCAGGTCAGATTGGGTCGGGCCTGGGAGTTTTCGATCGGGAACAATTATGGCCGAGCGGAGCAGCGCCCCGGCCAGCAGACACACAGATCATTCATAATGCTTTAAAACTAATTTTGATCGGATTTCCCATGGAAATTGAACACCACACAGTACTCAATGCGGTCTCAAGAGCCATCATCCTGTGCGACAGCGACACCGAGCAGGCCAAGGAGGGGCTCTACGCCCTGGGCGATTACCTCAAGCACTACTTTTCTGCAACGGTACGCAGACAAACGACGCCAAGCCCGCAAGATTTTGAGCGGGTGCAGGAAAGCCTGCGAGAACTGCAGCGCTTCATCGGCAAGGCCCCGTCACTGCGCTGACACATCGCCGCTACTCGAAATAGCCAGCAGATGCGTTTGGGAGCAGACGCGCATCGCCTCGATCAGCTGCAGCAAGCGCTATCGGTCAGGTCCACAAAAAATAAAGCAGCAAGGACCGTTCGCAAACGCTCAAACTCGTGGCTTCAATGGGCGTCGAGAATCTCGAGCAGCCGGCGTCCGAGCACCTTGGGCCGCACTGGCTTGTGCTCAATCCACACACCAGAGGCGGCAGCCCGCCCCTCGAGCTCAGGAGATACATCACCGGTCATGATGAGGGCCGCCAGCGGTTTGGAGCGCATGGCCTGCAGGGCCTGAACAACGGCCAGTCCGTCGGGCTCGCGGTCACCCAAATGAAAGTCTGTAATGACCACGTCGATCAGATCGATGTCGTCCACCGCCACCGCTTGTTTGAGCGATTCGGCCGTGACAACCCGGCAGCCCATGGCCGACAGTGCCCGGGCCATGCTGGTAACGATCAGGGGCACGTTGTCGACGACCAGCACGCGCAGACCCTGTAGCCGCTCCTCATCGCAGATGGGGGCTGCAACAACCGCCTGGACTTTGGGCTGCGCGCGCTGCATCACCACCACGAATCGCGAGCCCTGGCCAAGCTGCGAGCTGACCTCGATCCGGTGGCCTAGCAAAGCGACATAACGTCGGACGATGGAAAGCCCCAGACCCAAGCCTTCGGTGCCCGGCTTGGACGCATCGAGCCTGACGAATTCCTTGAAGATCACGTCCAACTGGCCGGCCTCCATGCCGACGCCGGTGTCTGATACCTCGATACGGATCTCATCGCCCTGTTCAGAGACCCTGACCATCACCTGCCCCTGACGGGTGTACTTCAGGGCGTTCGCGAGCAGGTTGGCAATGACCGCATGCAGCAGCACCGGGTCGGAGGACACCCAGGCCGATGTTTCTTCAACCTGCAAGACCAGGCCCTTGGCATCAGCCATCAACGCATACTCGACGCGTATGCGCTCGAGCACCGCGCGCAGCGGGATTGCTTCGATATGCGCCTGCGTCATGCCGGCATCGAGCCGGGTGAGATCCATGAGCGTCGACAAGGAGGTGCTGAGCGACTGGCTCAACTGCTGCAGATCGGTCAGTAGGGGACGCACCGGCCCGGCAGCGGGCTCCATCAGGGCGCGATCGGTCAGCAGACCGATGGCGTGGGCGGGTTGCCTGAGGTCATGACTGACGGTAGCCAGCAGGCGCCCCCGCGCGGCAGCCACTTCCTGTAACTGCTCATTCTTGAGTTGAAGTTCCTGTGCCAGTTCCCGGTTCTGCACCGCCAGGGCAAATCCGCGCTCCAGGCTGCGTCTGTTTTTGAGGGCGTAGATCACATAAAGCCCGAGCAAGCTCAGGATCAGCACGGTCAATCCACCCGCATAGGGACTCGACAGGTTCCAGGCTGACCACGCAAAGGCCAAGTAAGGGGCCGGAGCCGTCAAGGCCATCGCCTTGATGTGTCCGGAAAAACTGAAGGCGGTCGATCCCAGCAAAACAAGGGAGCCGGTCAGAACCACAGACTGTGCAAAGGCATCAAGCGCCGGAAAAATGCCGATAGCCAGAACAACCAGCATCCCCCCGTAGCCCGCCTGAGTCCAAAGCAACAGCCGGTCCCAGCGCCGCAAACTCGCTTCGGCAATCTTTTTGCGATGCGGGTAGAGCAGACCTGAAATGATCCGCGCGAACAGATAGAGACAGAAGACCGTCACCCAGCCGTCGACCAGCCGGCTATCGAAGAAGATGGCTGACGAAAAATACAGATAAAGAACAATGAAGATGGCCACCGCGCTGTTGAAGACGTAATTGCCATAGCTGACACTGAGCTGTTCGGCCAGGACTGTCGGGTCGGTGGTGGAGAACCAGGCGCGCCAGCCCTGGGCAGGCCCTCTGACTGCTGCGGTCTGGTCCGTCTCTATCCGGGCAGCATGCTCAGCCATGAATTACCCCTGAAGAAGATTCCGTCCCGGTCACCCGCCGACTGCTGTCAAGCAGATCGATCAAGGCGCGCTGCAGCATTTTGGGACGAACTGGCTTGTGCATCACCCTGACGCCAGCCTCGCGGGCCTGCGCCTCAAGATGCGCAGACACATCCCCAGTCATCAAAAGCGCCGGCAGCGCGATCCGCCCCAAAGCAGCTCCACGCTTGCGCAGATCAGCAATCAGTTCTATGCCGCTCGGCTCTCGATCGCCCAAGTGATGGTCGCTGATCACCAGATCGGGCCAGCAGCCGGTGCTCAAGCGCTGAGCCTCCGACATGTTGCGAGCCGCCTGCACCTGGCAACCCCAACCCTCAAGCGTCTGGGCCATGCTTTGCAACAACAGTTCGACGTTGTCGACCACCAGTACATTCAGGCCGGCCAACGGATCGTCGGCTGCCGCTGTATCGGCTTGCGAGGCTGGGGCTTGCTCACCGATCGCAGGGGGCGTGGTGAGAGCCAGCACGATGCTGAACGTGGATCCCTGATCAGGTTGCGACGCTACGCTCAGTGGGTGCGAGAGCAAGGTGGCGTAGCGCCGTACGATGGACAAGCCCAAGCCCAGTCCCTCGGTACCCGAGTCAGACGCGTCAAGACGAACGAACTCCTTGAAGATCAGATCGAGCTTATCCGCATGAATGCCGATGCCGGTGTCAATGACTTCGATCAG
>JBILUT010000317.1:0-2927 GCA_044370875.1 Polaromonas sp.
ACCGAGTCCCGGCGCTCAGATACCCGCACCTCCACACGGCCCTTTCGGGTGTACTTGATCGCGTTGGACACCAGATTGGTCAACATGCCATGGAGCAGCACTGCATCTGACCGAACCCATCTGTCCGAGGTTTGCACGTCCAGACAGAGGCCCTTGGTCCGGGCAGAGTCCACAAACTCTGCATCGACCCGCATCAACACCTGCGCCAGGTGAACCGGACCGATGCTGGCCTTGACCAGCCCCGCATCGAGACGGGTGAGGTCCATCAAGGTGCTCAGCGAGGCGCTGAGCGACTGGCTCAATTCATTGAGGTCGCGTAGGTTAGCCTGGACGCTGGAGAAGGATGTATCGAGCAAGGCCCGCTCCGACAGCAGTCCAATCGCATGGGCGGGTTGACGCAGGTCATGGCTGACGGTGGCCAACAGCCGGCTGCGCGCACTGGCCAGCTCCTGAAACTCAATACTCTTGAACTGAAGTTCGCGGGCGAGATCCGCATTGCGGCGGGCTACTGCAAAGCTCGCCACGATAGACCTGCGCTGGTTGCCGGCGTACACCAGATGCAAGACAAACAACGCCAGGATGAGCAGACCAACCCCGCGGGCATACGGATGGTCCTGCTGTGAATTGACCCATGCAAAGCTCAGGTAAATCGGGGGGGCATAGACCAAGGTTTCGGCCCATCGCCCGGACAAACTGTGAGCGATCGATCCAACCAGGATCATGGTCACCATGGTCCCGATCACTTGTGCAAACGGGTCCAAAGTGGGCAAGACGAACAAAGCCATTGATGAAACCAACAACCCGTTGGAGGCCTGCACCGCCAGCGAGAGCCTTGACCAAAGAGGCACATCGGCCGGGTTGACCTCAACATGGCGTGGGTAGGACAGGCCAATGGCCCATGTCACCGCCATGTAGATGCAAAACACCATCGACCACCAACGCAGTGCACTTCCGTCAGCAGGATCTGCCTGCAGCGTCAGGTAGATCACAAAGAAAAGCGTGACTGGGCTGCTGACGCTCAGGTTGCGATAGATCAATCGCAAGTATTCGGCCGTGACCTCTGGGGGCTCAGGCGTGCGGGCGGGCCAATGTCCGCGCAAGCCAGGCAGGCCCTGTGCAAGTCGGCGCAGCGAACCGACGCCGGCCGGCGGCGGGTTTTCGTTCATGGTTGCCAGTTCTCCGACAGCCGCGCCATAGCCATCCCGAGCGACCGCTCTCGTCCAATCATCTTGGTAACGTAATAGAAACAGTTAGGATCTGAAAGCATATCTCATTATTTTTCAAACACGCCTATTTGATAATGCGGCCATGAATCCTCTGCTTGGGCGACTGCAGCCCTATCCCTTCGAGCGCCTGCGCCAGCTCCATGCAGGTGTCACGCCCAGCCCCGACCACAGCCCCATCAGTCTTGGCATTGGCGAGCCTCGTCATGCCACGCCTGAATTGATCAAACAAGCCATCACCAGCGCCCTGGGCAGCCTGGCCGTCTACCCCAGCACCGGCGGCGAGCCCGCGCTGAGACAGTCGATGGCCGCTTGGGTAGAGCGTCGCTACCAGGTCGCCTTAGACCCCCAGCAGCACATCTTGCCGGTGAACGGATCGCGCGAGGCCTTGTTTGCACTGGCACAAACAGTGATCGATAACAGCCGGCCAGCCACCGTGGTCGTGCCCAATCCTTTCTACCAGATCTACGAGGGCGCCGCCCTCCTGGCCGGCGCTGAGCTGTATTACGCCCCCAGTGAGCCGGCGCTCAATTTCGGTGTCGATTGGGCCCGCGTTCCAGAATCCGTCTGGGCCAAGACACAGCTGCTGTTTGTCTGCACACCGGGCAATCCCGCCGGTGCCGTGATGGGTTTGAAAGAGTGGCGACTGTTGTTTGAATTGAGCGATCGCTTCGGTTTTGTCATTGCTTCAGACGAGTGCTACAGCGAAATTTATTTCCGCGATGAGGCCCCGCTGGGTGGGCTGCAGGCGGCTTGGCAACTGGGTCGAACCGATTTCCGCCGTCTGGTCACCCTGACCAGTCTGTCCAAACGCAGCAACGTGCCTGGCCTGCGCTCGGGTTTTGCGGCCGGCGACGCGGACATCCTCAAGAAATTCCTCCTGTATCGCACGTACCACGGCGGGGCCATGAGCCCGGTGGTTCAAGCGGCCAGCCGGGCTGCCTGGGACGATGAAGCGCACGTGCAGCTCAATCGCCAGCTCTATCGCGACAAGTTTGCGCAGGTCACGCCGATGCTGCAAGGCGTGATGGATGTAAAGCTGCCGGATGCGGGCTTCTACCTCTGGGCCGCAGTACCTGCGGCCTTTGAGGGATCCGACACCGAGTTCTCCCGTCAATTGCTGGCTCAATACAATGTTGTGGTTCTGCCGGGCAGCTATTTGGGTCGGTCAGCGCCTGACCCCAATGGCCGACTTTGCAACCCCGGCTCGGGCCGCGTACGCATGGCACTGGTGGCCGATGTTCAGGAATGCATGCAAGCAGCCCAACGCATCGTGCAATTCATTCAATCCAAACTCTAAAACCATGACTCAAAACTCTGTGCAAGCCCTGATCGAAGCGGCCTGGGAAGATCGCAGCAAGTTCTCCCCGGGCAATGCGCCCCAGGACGTCCGCGATGCGGTTGAAAGCGTGATCGGGCAACTCAACAACGGCAGTCTGAGAGTGGCCACCCGTCAGGCGGTGGGGCAATGGACCGTGCACCAATGGATCAAGAAAGCCGTTCTGCTGTCATTCCGTCTCAACGACAACGAAATCATGCGAGCCGGCGATCTGGGCTTTTTCGACAAGGTCAAGACCAAGTTCTCCCACCTCGACGCCGATCAAATGCGCGCCGCCGGCGTTCGGGTGGTGCCACCGGCAGTGGCCCGCCGCGGCAGCTACATCGCCAAGGGCGCCATCCTGATGCCCAGCTACGTCAATATCG
>JBILUT010000368.1:0-2555 GCA_044370875.1 Polaromonas sp.
TGATGCGTTCGGCGCAGTAGGCCCATTGCAGCGGGGTGCTCTGGCTGCGGGCGAGTAGCTGCAAGGTCAGGTCATGGGCGGCCTCCGGGTCCATCCGGAAGAGCATGGGCCGGGTCAGGGCGTAGGGCATCAGGGGCATCAGATAATCCGGCAAGCCACCCGCAAGTCGGGTTCCGTCGCAATTGTCGCAAACCCCGTTCAGGCCCCTGTAATCGGCCTTTCTCTCATGACTCAAGACGAACTGAAAACCCTGGTGGGACAAGCGGCCCTCCGCTATGTCTCCGCAGGTTCTGTGATCGGCGTGGGGACCGGCTCGACGGTCAATAAATTCATTGAGGCGCTGGCGTCCATGAAAGGCCAGATCGCGGGAGCCGTCTCCAGTTCCCAGGCTTCCACCGTGCGCTTGCAGGCTCTGGGGATACGGGTTCTGGACTGCAACGAGGTGGACGATCTGGCCGTGTACGTCGACGGTGCTGACGAGATCGATCCCGCAGGCTTCATGATCAAGGGCGGTGGCGCGGCACTGACGCGCGAGAAGATCGTGGCGGCGCAATCGCAGCGATTTGTGTGTATCGCCGATGAAAGCAAATGGGTGCGCACACTCGGCACCTTTGCCTTGCCGGTCGAAATCATCCCCATGGCCTGTGCGCGCCTGATGCGCCAGTTTCAGGCTCTGGGGGGTCAAGCCCGGCTGCGGATGCAGGGTGATCAGCCGCTGGTGACTGACAACGGACAGCACATCCTGGATGTCAGCGGCCTACAGCTGCATGACCCGCTGGCCTTCGAGATGCAGGTCAGCCAGTG
Organism: Polaromonas sp.; assembly: GCA_044370875.1. Taxonomy (GTDB): domain Bacteria; phylum Pseudomonadota; class Gammaproteobacteria; order Burkholderiales; family Burkholderiaceae_C; genus Polaromonas. The sequence continues at coordinate 805 of JBILUT010000368.1, forward strand.
GCCGGGCGTCGTCACCGTGGGCGTCTTTGCGGTGCAGAAGGCCCACATCTGCCTGCTCGGCACCCCGCAGGGCGTCAGAACGATTGAGTTTTGAAGGGTGGACGGGCCGGCACTTTCCGCCGCGATCGTCAGGCCATGCCTTGGTGCCGCAGTAGCGCGTCGATACGCGGCTCGCGCCCCCGGAAGGCTTTGAAACTCTCCAGCGCCGGCCGGCTGCCACCGACCTCCAGGATTTGCTGCCGGTACTGACGGCCGATCTCTACATTGAGCGGGCTACCGTCCACGGCGGCAGCTTCCTCAAAAGCGGCATAGGCGTCGGCCGACAAAACCTCGGCCCACTTGTAGCTGTAGTAGCCGGCTGCATAGCCGCCGGAGAAGATATGGCCGAACGTATGCGGACTGCGGTGATAGGCAGGTGGCTCAATCACCGCGACTTCACGCCGGACTTTGCGCAGCAGATCCATCACATCGTTCTTCGGGTTGTGTTCGGTGTGCAGCAGCATGTCGAACAGGGCGAACTCGACCTGTCGCAGGGTTTGCATCCCGCTCTGGAAATTGCGGGCAGCCAGCATTTTTTCGAACAGGGGTCTCGGCAGGGGCTCTCCGGTATCCACATGGGCCGTCATGTGGCGCAGCACCTCCCATTCCCAGCAAAAGTTCTCCATGAACTGGCTGGGCAGCTCCACCGCATCCCATTCCACGCCGCTGATGCCAGAGACATCGCGTTCATTGACCCGGGTCAGCAGATGGTGCAGGCCGTGGCCGAATTCGTGAAAGAGGGTGGTCACATCATCATGGGTGAGCAGGGCGGGCCTGCCGCCCACGCCGGCCGCGAAGTTGCAGACTAGATGGGCCACAGGCGTTTGCAGCCGGCCTTGCTCTGGCCTCATCCAGCGGGCGCGCACATCATCCATCCAGGCTCCGCCGCGCTTGCCGCTGCGGGCCGGCTGGTCCAGGTAGAACTGGCCCACCAACTGCCCGCCGCGCTCTAACCGGAAAAACTCTACGCCGGGCGTCCAGACCGGGGCCTGGTCGGCCACGATGCGGACTTCAAACAGCGTCTCGACAATCTTGAACAGACCGGCCAGCACCTTCGGTGCGGTGAAGTACTGCTTGACCTCTTGCTCGCTGAAGGCGTAGCGCTGTTCCTTGAGCTTCTCGCTGATGTAGGGCAGGTCCCAGGCCTGCGGGTCGTCCAGCCCCAGTTCATCGCGGGCATAGGCGCGCAAATCGGCCATGTCCTGCAAGGCATAGGGCCGCGCCCGCCCTGCCAGGTCGCGCAGGAACTCAATCACCTGCTCGGGAGATTGGGCCATCTTGGGCACCACCGAGACCTCACCGAAGTTGCGGTAGCCCAGCAGCTGGGCTTCTTCCAGGCGCAGCGCCAGGATCTCGCGCATGACCAGGGTGTTGTCGAACTGGGCTTGGTCAGCCGACGACTGATCGCTGGCGCGGGTGCCATAGGCACGGTAGAGTTTTTCGCGCAAGGCCCGGCTGTGGGCGAATTGCATCACCGGCAGGTAGCTGGGCATCTTGAGCGTGAGCTTGTGGCCCTCGCGGCCTTCGGCTTGGGCTTGCAGGCGGGCCGCCTCGATGACGTCCGGCGGCAAGCCCAGCAGCTCCTCGGCGCTGGCGTAATAGGCAAACGCTTCGGTTGCATCGAGGATGTTCTCGCTGAACTTCGGGCTCAACTGGGCTTGCCGTTCCTGAATCTGGGCGAAGCGCTCTCGATCAGCGCCTTGCAGCTCAGC
>JBILUT010000020.1:0-9796 GCA_044370875.1 Polaromonas sp.
GAGCATCGGCGAGGAACCCGGCACCATTGAGGACGTGATCGAGCCCTACCTGATTCAGCAGGGCTATTTGCAGCGCACACCGCGCGGCCGGGTGGCAACCACGGCGGCCTACCGGCACCTGGGGCTGGCGCTGCCCGCTGCCCGGCAGTCGGGGGCTGGCGATCTGTTCGGCCTCTAAAGTTGTCTTTTTTGTCATCGTCCTGTGGCACGATAGAGCCATGTCGCTGTGTACGCGCTGCTTGCAGACTCTGCTCCTTGGCTTGGTGGCCCTGGGCGCAGCTGGCTGCGCCTTTGCGCCGGGTGTGGATGCTCCTGCGCAGCCGACCGCCTGGGAAAAAGCTGGCCGTGCCGGCGAGGCTCAAGCGGGTGCACCCGAGGCCAGCACACCTGAGTCCAGCGTCTGGAAGCACCAGAGCTTTCCGGGCAAGCGAAAAAACCGCTATCAGTTCGTCTGGCGTGAAGGTCGCCCGGCGATGGCCGTTCAGTCTGAGGCAGCCATCAGTGCCATGCGTCAGGTGGTGCACTCGCAGTCGACGCCGGTGCAGGGCATTCGTTTTTCTTGGAAGGTGGCCGCGCTCTTGGACAAGGCCGACCTTGAGGACAGCACCCGCAGCGATTCGCCGGTGCGTATCGTCTTGACGTTTGATGGCGACCGATCCCGCTTGTCGGCGCGAGACCTCATGCTCTCGGACCTGGCTCGTTCGCTCACGGGCGAGGATATGCCCTATGCCACGCTGATGTATGTCTGGTCCAACCAGCTTCCGGTGGGTACCGTGGTTAGCAGCCGTCGCACCGACCGCATTCGCAAGATGGTCATCGAATCGGGGCCAGCGGGGCTGAACCGATGGCTTGACTACGACCGTGATGTACGGGCCGACTTTGAACGCGCTTTTGGCGAGGCACCGGGTCGGCTGATGGCTGTTGGCATCATGACGGACAGCGACAACACCGGGGGTTCGGTGCGCGCCTGGTACGGCCCGCTTTCACTGCGCGGGGCGCGCTAAAGACACTGGAGCTGGGTCTCAGCTCTGTTGTAGGAGCGGCTGCTCCCCGTCAGGTGTAGCGCTTGCTGCGCAACTTGTCTTTCATGTCCTGCAGCATCGGCAGCAGCCGCTGACCGTCAAGCCGCAGCGCCACGCAGGTGGCCAGGATGTCGATGATCATCAGGTGCATCAGGCGCGAGACCATGGGGCTGTAGCGGTCGTAGCCTTCAGGATGATCGGCGGCCAGATGGATGTCGCCGGCTGATGCCAGCGGCGAACCGCTGGCGGTGATGATGATGACGGTGGCGCCGTTTTTGCGTGCAATGTCGGTGGCGTCCATCAGGTCGCGGGTGCGTCCCGAATTTGAAATGACCACCAGGCAGTCACCCGGCCGCAGCAGCGACGCGCTCATGACCTGCATGTGCCCGTCGCTGTGTGCCACGGTATGAACGCCCAGCCGGAAAAACTTGTGCTGGGCATCCTGCGCGACGATGCCCGAGTTGCCCACGCCGATAAATTCGATGCGATGCTTGTGCTGGCAGGCACCCAACAAGGCATCGACCGCCCGTCCGATGGAATGAGTGCTGGCTTCGTTGCGGTATTTCAGAAAAGCAGCAACGGTGTTGTCGATCACCTTGACCGTGACATCGCTGACCTTGTCGTCGCTGTCGACGCTGCGGTGGATGAAGGGCACTCCTTCGCGCACGCTGCCGGCCAGCTTGAGCTTGAAATCGGCCAGCCCGTCATAGCCCAGGCTGCGGCAGAACCGCACTACGGTGGGCTTGCTAACGCCCGCTTGCAGGGCCAGTTCGCTGATGGGTTGGCGCGCAAATGCGCCGGGATCGTCCAGTACGAGTTGCGCCACCCGTTGCTCCGCGGGCGCTAAGGAGGGCAGACAGGCTTTGATGCGGTCGAGCATGGAAGTTTTTGCTGCCGAAATTCGGCCGATTGTAACTGGGTTACCAATTAATGAGCCGGCCCACGCTGCACTGGTTTTGTCGATGCCCCGGCGGCAGAGTCGTGTCGCGGCGTCGCCGCAGGTCGATAATCGCGGGTATGAATCAACTCGAAGCCCTCAAGCAGTACACGACCGTGGTGGCCGACACCGGCGACTTCTTGCAACTCGCTCAGTTCCGGCCGCAGGACGCCACCACCAATCCCTCCCTCATCCTGAAGGCGGTGAAGAAACCCGATTACCAACCGCTGGTGCGGCAGGTGGTGCAGGCCCATCCGGGCGAGCCGCTGGACCTGCTGATCGATCGGCTGCTGGTGCGTTTTGGCTGTGAAATCCTCTCGATCATCCCCGGCCGCGTCTCGACCGAGGTGGATGCGCGACTGAGCTTTGATGTGCGCGCCACGGTGGCGCGGGCCGAGCGGCTGATGGCCCTGTATGCGGCCGCTGGCATAGCGCGCGAGCGGGTGCTGATCAAGATTGCCGCCACCTGGGAGGGCATTGCAGCGGCGGCCGAGCTTGAGCAGCGGGGCATTCACACCAACCTGACCTTGCTGTTTTCCTTTTGCCAGGCGGTCGCTTGCGGGCAGGCTCGGGTGCAACTGATCTCGCCGTTTGTCGGCCGCATCTACGACTGGCACAAAAAAACCGCTGGCAGCAGTTGGATCGAGGCCGAGCATGCCGGCGGCCTGGATCCTGGCGTGCAGTCGGTGCGGCAGATTTTTGAACACTACAAGCGCTTTGACATTCCCACTGAAGTCATGGGTGCAAGCTTTCGCAACATCGGTCAGGTGCTGGCGCTGGCCGGATGCGACCTGCTGACCATCAGCCCGGAATTGCTGGCGCAGTTGGCTGCCAGCCAGGCCCCGCTTGAGCGCGCCCTTGATCCCGTCGCCGCCCGTTCCTTGAATTTGCGCGAAGTGCAGTTTGATGAAGCCGGTTTCCGGCTGGCCCTCAACCAGGACGCGATGGCCACCGAGAAGCTCGCCGAGGGCATACGCGCTTTTGTGACCGATGCGGTGGGCCTGGAGCAGGTGCTGCAGGCCGTTTGAAGGAAAGCCATGGCCGCTGTTCGCTGTGATCGCACGCCAGCCTGGGCGCGACTGCGGTCGCACTTTGACCAACACGGGCATGCCTTTGATCTGCGCCAGGCCTTCGCCAGCGATGGTCAGCGCTTTGCGCGCCTGAGCCAACAAGCGCCTCATGTTTTTGCTGATCTGTCCAAGAATCTGATTGATGCGCCCACCGAAGCTTTGTTGATCGACTTGGCCCAGCAGTGCGGCTTGACGGCCCATCGCGATGCCATGTTCGCCGGTGACGCCATCAACAACACGGAGCAGCGGAGGGTCATGCACTTTTTGCTGCGCCAGCCCGCCGTTCAGCCAGGTGCGCCGGGCTGGACGGATGAACTCAAAGGCGTGCATGCCACGCTAGAGGCGATGCTGGCGTTTGCCGAAGACGCGCGGGCTGATGCCACCGTGACCGATGTGGTGAACATCGGCATTGGGGGCTCTGACCTGGGTCCCTGCATGGCGGCGCAGGCTCTGGAGCAATTTTGCGATGCGGGCAAGCGTCTGCATTTCGTCTCAAACGTCGACGGTCATCAGCTCGCCTCGGTGCTGGCGGACTTGCAGGCTCGAAGCACCTTGTTCCTGGTTGCCTCCAAGACCTTCACCACGACGGAGACCATGACCAATGCCCGGACGGCCCGGCAATGGTTTGAGGCGCAGGTCGGATCGCAGGCCGCCCAACTCATGCCGCGGCACTTTGTAGCGCTGACCACCAACCGTCAAGCGGCCGCCGAGTTTGGCGCTGGAGCCTGCTTCGGCTTTGAGGACTGGGTGGGAGGGCGTTACTCGCTGATGTCGGCCATTGGTCTGCCGGTGGCCATTGGCATTGGCGCGCAGGCCTGGCGGCAGTTGCTGGCTGGCGCTCATGCGATGGATCAGCATTTTCTACATGCGCCCCTGGCCGAGAACTTGCCGGTGCGCTTGGGCCTGCTTGATGTCTGGTACCGAAATTTCCACGGCTTCGCCTCTCGATGCATCGCGCCTTATCACGCGCGCCTTGCCCGCTGGCCGGCTTACCTGCAGCAGTTGGAAATGGAGAGCAACGGCAAGCGGGTGGATCGTCAGGGGCAGACGCTGCCCTTTGAGACGGCGCCGGTGATCTGGGGCGAGCCCGGCACCAACGGCCAGCATGCCTTCTTTCAGATGCTGCACCAGGGCCGCAGCGTGGTTCCGGTTGAGTTCGTGCTGGTGCGTCGGGCAGCGCATGATTGGCCCGAACACCAGAGCCAGTTGCTGGCCAATGGGCTAGCGCAGGCGCGGGCCTTGATGGTCGGTCGCGCCGATGAGGGCGGACACCGCCACTTTCCTGGCAATCGACCGAGCACGGTGCTGATGCTTGAGCAACTGGACCCGGCGAGTCTGGGCGCGCTGATTGCGTTGCATGAACACCGGGTGTTCACCAGCGGGTCGATCTGGGGGCTCAACAGTTTTGATCAGTGGGGCGTCGAGCTGGGCAAGGTGCTGGCCCTTGACCTGCAGCCGCGTTTGCACAGCGGCGATGTATCTGGTCTGGATGCCTCGACCGCTGGATTGATCGATCACCTGCGCCGAACTTAGCGGCGCTTGCTGGTTGGGGTGCAAAGACCTGGGTCAATGGGCCTGGACGCAGACGCAGTCACCGCTTGCGGGTTTATCATGCAGGCATGCGGCGTTTTGTCCTTTACCTGCTGATCGGTCTTCTGCCTTTGCAGAGCTGGGCGGTGCCTGCGCTGTCGCACGCAGTTCATGGCGGCATTCATGCCGCTTCGGTAGCGTCTGATGTGCACGCAGATTTGCCCTGCCACGGACAGTCCAACCAGGATCAATCTGTTGTGGCTGGGCCCAGCGTGCCGCATCAGCCTGGCGGACCGATGATGTGCGAGGACTGTCAGGTGTGCGACTTGTGTCACCCGGCTTGGTCCTTGTTCTTGCCGACCAATCTGCCGGCATCGGTAGAGGCGCACCGCTTGCCCGACGGGCAAGCGATCGTCTGGCCCAGCCGGCACTGGCCGCCGCCGCTGGAGCCTCCCCGCACCTGACCCGCACGGCTTGGCGCTGCGCGTGCCGGGCCGATCGCCAGCGGTCGATCGTCGCCGATCGACGGGTCTGTGTGCAACCAGGAGGCTTTCATGATCTTTCAGTTCGGTGCTGCGCGCCGATTCATGGTTTCTTTTTCGACCGTGCTTGCTGCGGTGGTTCTGTGCGGGGCTGTGTGGGCCCAAGGCCATGCCGGTCACTCGGCGACCGCTGATGATGCTTTGCTCGACCGCTGGCGAAGGGCCAACGAGTCGGTCGGGCAGTTCCCGAGAGGGCATGCCGATCTGCTGCGGTGGGAGCAGTCGAATCTGCCCAAAGGCAGCCAGTCGCCGGCGCCCGCGGGCCATGGTCGGCTTGGCCGGGGCACAGCGATAGACCTGGCCTTGCGCGACGCGCCCGCGTTGCTGGAGCGGCCGGGCCAAAGCCGCCTTGAGCAGGAGGAGGTGGGACGCAAGGTGCGCGCGCAGAGCCTGGAGGTCGAGCGCGCTTGGGTCGATGCGGTGGTGAGCGCTCAGGCGCTGGAGCAGGCGCGGCAGGTTCTGGAGACAGCTGAGATCGGCGCTGAACTGGCGCAGCGCATGTTGGCGGTCGGGCATTGGAGTCGTGCGCGACAGATGCAAGAGGAACTGCCCCTGTGGCAGGCTCGCGCTCGGCTGGCCCAATCGCAGTGGACCCACACCCAGGCGCTGCAAAGGCTGTGGCAGCAGGTGGGTGCTTCGCTGACGTGGACCGAGCTGCTTGAACAGTTACCCGCGCAATGGGCTGAACCTCTGCCGCAGGCGCCGGCTGACCCGGACAAACTCATGCTGCAAGCCCTGCAAGCCCACCCCCGCTGGAATCTGGAAGACGAGCAGGCCCGACGGCAGTTGGCGGCGGTGGGCTCAAATCATTCACAGGCGGGGCGGGCCCTGCTTGAGCAGGCCATTGGCGCTCGCGCAGAAGGCCAGTCGCCGCGTATCGATGCGCGAATGGGCTTGACCCATGCGCAGCTTGAGGCGCTACAGACCCAGTCGTCGGCCGATCGCTTGAAGAGGCAGATACAGGCGGACGTCCGCAGCGCTCATGAGGCTTTCAAAATGGCGGCGGAGCACGCGCAGGTGAGCCAGTCGGAGCTGGTTCGACTGGCCCGGGCCTCCGAGCAGGAAACCCTGTGGCGCTACAACGGCATGTTGGCCAGTACCTGGCAGTTGCTGGCCAGTGCCCGCCATCGCATCGAGGCGGTTGATGCCGCGCTTCAGGCGCGTCGGCAAGCCTGGCACGCCTACTTTGATCTGCAGGCTGTGCTTGCAGGTTTGCCCTATACCGGTGCGGCATCGACTCCATCGACCAGCACCCCCAGCGCCTCCAAGGCAGGACACTGATCATGCAACGCAGAGATTTTTTTCGACAAGCTGCAGCCGGTGTGTCGGCCACCGCGGCTGTTGCGGCGGCGGCGATCGGCCGGCCGGCCTTGGCCGCTTTGCCCGAGCCGGTGCTGCGCAGCACGCCCGACACGGCGGCGCCCTGGCTGCCGCCCGGGGTAACCGGTGCTGGCCGGCCCTATCGTCCTGTGGTCACCCTCAATGGCTGGACGCTGCCCTTTCGCATGAAGGATGGCGTCAAGGAATTCCATCTGGTGGCCGAGCCGGTGGTGCGCGAGATGGCGCCCGGCTTTCGGGTCAACATGTGGGGTTACAACGGGCAGAGCCCAGGACCCACGATTGAGGTGGTGGAAGGCGACAAGGTCCGTATCTTCGTGACCAACAGACTGCCTGAGCACACCACCATCCATTGGCATGGACAGCGTTTGCCCAACGGCATGGACGGAGTCGGCGGGCTCAACCAGAAGCAGATTCCCCCAGGCAAGACCTATGTTTACGAATTCACCGCCCGTCGACCTGGCACCTTCATGTACCACCCGCATGCCGATGAAATGACGCAGATGGCCATGGGCATGATGGGCTTGTGGATCACCCATCCGCGAGAGCCGCACCCGCACATCGATGCGGTCGATCGGGACTATGCCTTCCTGATCAACGCCTTCGATATCGATCCGGGCAGCTACACGCCCAAGGTCAACACCATGCTCGAATTCAACATCTGGAGCTGGAACAGCCGCGTCTTTCCGGGCATCAGCCCGTTGGTGGCGCGCCTGGGCGACCGCGTGCGGGTGCGCTTTGGCAATCTGACCATGACCAACCATCCGATTCATGTGCATGGCATTGAATTTGAAGTCACGGGCACCGATGGCGGTCCGGTGCCACGCAGTGCCCGCTGGCCCGAGGTCACCACCGATGTGGCCGTGGGGCAGATGCGGCAAATTGAATTCATCGCCGATGAGCCGGGTGATTGGGCCATGCATTGCCACAAGAGCCACCACACCATGGGGCCGATGGGCCATGATGTGCCCACCCTGATTGGGGTGGATCATCGCGGTCTGGTGCAGCGCATTCAGAAGCTCATTCCCGATTACATGGTGATGGGTGAGCGGGGCATGGCTGATATGGGCGAGATGGAGATGGAGCTGCCCGAAAACACCGCGCCCATGATGACCGGCACCGGTCCCTATGGGCCCATCGAGATGGGCGGTATGTTCACCACGCTCAAGGTCAGGGCTGAGCTCAGGCCGGACGACTACAGCGACCCCCCGTGGTACCAGCAGCCGCCCGGGACCCAGTCCTTCGAGTACGCTGGGCCCGTACCCACGCCAGCTCGCCCCGCTGCCCCAGCTGCGGCGCCCGCGGCTCAGGGCAGCGTGCGCAAACCCACCGGGCATGGCGCCCACTGAATCAACAGGAGTCCACGATGAATTCAAGGAAGACCCACGTGTTGTTCGCCGGCTTGGCTGCAGCGCTGGTGCTGGGTACGCAAGCCCAAGCCCACACGGCTCATGGCGGCAGCAAGCTTGCTGCAGCGCAGGCCGAGCAAAAAGAATGGGGTATCGCCGGTGATCCCAAGCGGGTCGGGCGTACGATCGAGATTCGCATGGGCGATGACATGCGCTTTGCGCCTGCCCGCCTGGAGGTCAAGTTGGGCGAAACGGTCCGGCTGGTGGCGCTCAACCGGGGGCGCGTGATGCACGAGATCGTCATCGGCACGGCCCAAGAGTTGCGCACCCATGCCGAGCTGATGCGTAAACACCCCAATATGGAGCACGATGAGCCCTACATGGCCCATGTCAGTCCGGGTAAGAAGGGGCAAATCGTCTGGACCTTCAACCGGACTGGCGAGTTCGAATTCGCCTGCCTGATCCCGGGTCACTTCGAGGCTGGCATGATCGGCCGCATCGTGGTTCGATAAGGAGACACCATGAAAAGACGACCAGCCCTGCTGGCCTTGGCCGGTGCCCTGGCCAGTTCCTCTTCGTGGGCTCAGGCCCCCAAGACTGCGGTCAAGCCTGCGCTCGAAGTTTGGAAGGACCCCAACTGCGGTTGCTGCCAGCTCTGGGTGGAGCATTTGCAGGCCCACGGCTTTGAGGTCAAGGTCCATGATGTGGGCAACACCGCCGTACGCAAGCGCCTGGGCTTGCCCGAGCGTCTCGGTTCGTGTCACACCGCCAGCGTGGCCGGCTACGTGATCGAAGGGCATGTACCGGCCGTCGACATCTTGCGACTGCTTCGGCAAAAGCCGCAGGCTCTGGGATTGGCCGTGCCGGGTATGCCCATTGGCAGTCCCGGCATGGACGGCGAGGTTTACAAGGGGCGCCGCGATGCGTACGAGGTGCTGCTGGTTCAGCGCGACGGCAGCACCCGCACCTTCGCCAAGTACCCTGGCGCCCCGGTACAGCAGCGGGTCTCAGCGCAGTCCGGCAGTGACAGCGCGTCGCTGCCTTGGGCCCTGGCTGAAGTCAGGCGGATCGACGCTGCAAGCCGCAAGGTGTCGCTGCGCCACGAGGACATCAAAAACCTTGACATGCCGCCGATGACCATGGTCTTTCAGGTGCGCGAGGGCGTTTCGCTCGACGGGCTGCGGGTCGGTCAGCGCATCCGCTTTCAGGCGGTGCAGGACAAGGGCGCTTACTGGGTGGTGGCTTGGCAGGCAGCGGCCGTGTAACGTTTTGCCTGCCCGCCAGGCTCAGCGATCTGCTCCCATGAAGACATGTTCTGCGCTGAACACGATTTGGCTGTGCCTATCCGCCTGGAGTGCAGCCTTTGCCTCAGTCTCGATCACAACCCGAACCGCTGTGCGCAGCAGGCGGGGCGGAAGCCGGTCGCCTTGTAGGCCAGCGTTTTTCGACCCTGAACGAAAAACCCCCGCCGGACTCGCATCCGACGGGGGTTTTTGAGGCGCTCGTCAGGCCGCCGTAGCGGCCCGCTTGAAGCATCGGCGCTTGGCTTACATGCCCATGTCGCCCATGCCACCCATGCCGCCCATGCCGCCGCCGGGCATGCCGCCGCCAGCTGGGGCCTCGTCTTTCGGGGCCTCGGCCACCATGGCCTCGGTGGTGAGCATCAGGCTGGCCACCGAAGCGGCGTTCTGCAGCGCGGTGCGGGTCACCTTGGTGGGGTCCAGAATGCCCATCTCGATCATGTCGCCGTAGGTGTCGTTGGCGGCGTTGAAACCGTAGTTGCCTTTGCCAGCGAGCACCGCGTTGACCACCACGGAGGCTTCGCCACCGGCGTTGTAAACGATCTCGCGCAGGGGCGATTCGATAGCCTTGAGCACCAGCTTGATGCCGGCATCTTGGTCCGCGTTGTCACCCTTGATGGCGCCAGCAGCTTGCTTGGCACGCAGCAGAGCCACGCCACCGCCGGCCACAATGCCTTCTTCCACAGCAGCGCGGGTGGCGTGCAGGG
>JBILUT010000369.1:0-2547 GCA_044370875.1 Polaromonas sp.
TTACAGCGGGCCCGCGCCGATCCGTGTTTTTGAATCGGGCGCCATCCTGATGTACCTGGCAGAAAAATTCGGCGCGTTTCTGCCTGCTGACGCAGCTCAGCGCGCCGAATGCCTGTCTTGGCTGTTCTGGCAGATGGGCAGCGCGCCTTTTGTCGGCGGTGGTTTCGGGCACTTTTACGCCTATGCGCCGATCAAGATTGAATACGCGATTGATCGCTACGCCATGGAAACCAAGCGACAGATGGACGTGCTCAATCAGCGCCTGGCTCAAACCCGCTACGTGGCCGGTGATGACTACACCATCGCCGATATGGCCATCTGGCCCTGGTACGGTGGCATGGCTCGCGGGGAGATGTACGAGGCGGCCGAGTTTCTGCAGGTGCACGAGTACACCCATGTGCTGCGCTGGGCCGAGGAGCTGGCCCAGCGGCCAGCGGTGCAGCGTGGCCGCATGGTCAACCGGGTGCGTGGTCCTCTGGATATGCAGCTGCATGAGCGGCACGATGCGAGCGATTTTTACACTCGTACCCAAGACAAGTTGCAGGCAGCTTCATGATCACGCTCTACGACTGCGCCACTGCGCCGAACCCTCGCCGCGCCCGAATTTTTCTCGCGGAAAAAGGCGTTGTGCACGCAAACATCCAAATTGATCTTCGCTCCGGGGAGCAACTTGGGTCGGCCTATCGGCTGATCAATCCGCAGTGCACTGTGCCGGCCCTCCAGGTGCAGGAGGGCCTCACCCTGACTGACAACGCTGCGATTGCAGCCTACCTGGAGGCCAAATACCCGCAGCCCCCCCTGCTGGGACGTACCCCCGAAGAGAAGGCCGCTATTGCCAGTCTGAACTGGCGCATGGAATTTGATGGCCTGATGCCCATTGCAGAGGCGCTGCGAAATGGCTCGCCAGCGATGGCCAACCGCGCGCTGCCGGGACCGGTGAACTACACGCAAATTCCTGAGTTGGCGCAGCGCGGATTGGCACGGGCTGCACGTTTTTTTGACGAGCTCAATACGCTGCTCGCAGATCGGCGCTATGTCGCCGGCGAGGATTTCAGTGTGGCTGACATCACGGCTGTGGTGGCAGTTGACTTTGCCCGCATCGTGAAGATAAAGCCTGACGAGCGTCATCCGCATCTGCTGCGGTGGCGGGCGCAACTGGCCCAGAGGCCATCGATAAGCGCTTGAGCGGCCTTGAGTCTTGCGTACGCCTGCATCCATCCCGAGCTTGTCGGGGCCGGCCCCCTAGAGACCGAAGGGATCTCGCGTTTGTAATTTCATGACACCCCGCCCAGCGCGGATCGCTGCGGGGCGCCTATTTATAGCCTGGCCAGTCGCTCCAGCGCCGTGTTGAGCGTCTCGTCTTTTTTGGCAAAGCAAAACCGCACCACCTTTTGATCAAAGCCATCGCCGTAGAACGCAGACAGTGGAATGGCAGCAACGCCGATTTCACTGGTGAGCCATTTGCAAAATTGCGCCTCGCTCAGGTCGCTGACAGCCGATATATCAACGCACTGGAAGTAGCTGCCTTCGCTGGGCAAGAGCCGCAGCCGCGTCTTTTGCAGGCCTTGTCGAAACAGGTCTCGCTTGCGTTGGTAGAAAGCCGGCAGGCCCAGATAGGGCTGCGGGTCCTTCATGTAGTTGGCAAGGGCATGCTGCATCGGCGTGTTGACGGTAAACACGTTGAACTGGTGGACCTTGCGAAACTCCGCAGTGAGTGACGCGGGGGCGGCCACATAGCCGATCTTCCATCCGGTCACGTGGTAGGTCTTGCCAAAGCTGCTGACGATGAAGGCGCGTGCAGCCAGACCAGGTAGGCTGGCGGCGCTGTGATGCACCCGCTCTGGCGCGTCGAACACCATATGTTCATACACCTCATCGCTGATCAGCAGCACATCGGTGGGGGCCAAGATCTCTTGGAGCCGAAGCAGTTCCTCGCGTGTCCACACGGTAGCGCTGGGGTTGTGCGGGGTGTTGATCAGTATGGCCCGCGTGCGAGGCGTGATGGCTGCGCTGATCTTGTCGAAGTCCGGTCGGAAGCTGCCCGGCTGTAGCGGTACACGTACCACCACGCCGCCTGCCAGCTCAATGTTGGGTACATAGCTGTCATAGCAGGGCTCGAGCACGATCACCTCATCGCCGGGGTGCACCACCGCCAAGATCGCGGTGATGATGGCCTGCGTCGCCCCGGCCGTGATGGTGATCTCGTTGTCGGGGTTGTAGTGCCGGCCGTAGAGGGTCTGAATCTTTGCCGAAACCGCTTGTCGCAGGCTCGGGATACCGGCCATCGGCGGGTATTGGTTCAGGTCGGCGTTCATGGCATCGGTCACTGCGCCGGTCAGCGCCCGGTCGCAGCCGAAGTCTGGGAAACCCTGTCCCAGGTTGACAGCCCCTTTTTCGGTGGCCAGGGCTGACATGACGGTGAAAATCGTGGTGCCGACGTGGGGCAGTCGGCTGTTGAGGGTGGGGGTGCGATCGACAACGGCGCTCATGGTGCTGTGAAGATGAAAGTTGGCGGGAGGGTAATGATCTTGAAATTCAAAGCTTGGT
>JBILUT010000370.1:0-2546 GCA_044370875.1 Polaromonas sp.
GCCCCGGTCCTGGCAATAGGCGTAGAGCTGCCGACGACCCTGGACACAAAAGCGCGCCTTGAGCGAGCCCTGCGGGTAATAGAGCCCCGCATGAATGACCTCGCTGTTGCGCGAGCTGGTGCCCGTACCGATGGCATCGGCCGCCTCGATCACCAACACCTGTGCGCCACGCAGCTGGGGCGAGAGGGCCAGCGCACGCGCCACGGCCAGCCCCACCACGCCCGCCCCGATGACCACCGCATCGACCTTGTCCATGAGCGTTTAGAGATGCCGCGGGTCGAGCGTGAGCAAACGCTCGACAAGCTGTCGAAGATCGGATCGCAGCGGGTCAAAGCCGGGCTTGAGCTGCAGGGTTTGCTCATCCATGTAGAGCGCCCGGTTGAGCTCAAGCTGAAGACTGTGGCAATGCTCGGCCGGACGGCCATGGCGGCGCACCAGTTCAACCCCCTTGTAGGGATGATTGAGCCAGACCGAATAGCCCGCCGAGCGCAGTTGCGCACACAGCCATTCGGCCAGTGCCGGGCTGCTGGTGCTGTGATCGCGATTGCCGACCACAAAATCGGGATGGACCAGGCCCGGGTAGTCGGTGGCATGACTGCTCGAAACTGCCGGCATCGAATGGCAGTTGAGGTGAATGCAATAGCCATGCGCCGAGCGGGCGGTGTGAACCGCCGCCTCTAGAGCCGAGTGATAGGGCTTCCAGCAACGCTCGATGCGGCCCTGAACCTCTTGCACCGACAGCTTTCGTTGGTAAAGCGGCTGACCTTCGTCAGTGAGTCGCCAAATCAACCCTTTGCCCAACTTCACCTTGGACTTGTGCGCCTCAGTCTGAGGGCCCTCTCCCGGCCAGGGCGCATCCATCAGGCTCACATCGATTTCAGCCAGCGAACGATTGACATCCACATAGCTCCTGGGAAACAGAGCTTCGACCCAATGAATGCCTAAACCGGGGGCGAAGTCGTAGAGGCGATCGACATGGGTGTCTTCAGCACGCCGGAGCGCGTCCAGGGGGCAGATATGGCCGAAATCGGCCGGATAGACCGTGCCACTGTGCGGTGAGTCGAGCACCAGCGCGCTGCGGCCAGGCAGATGACGTATCAAGTCCTTCATGCCACGCCATTGTGCACGCGCCCAAGCCATCGGATCAGCTCAAGCACAAGGACGGGCAGAGGCGCAGGGCCAGCCACCGGCAGGTTCAGCACGGCACCAGTCTATTCCTACACGGGCAGTCCGAGCGTGCCGACAGACGACCTGTGCCTTGCCGCCCAGAATCGACCTGTCGTTGCACCCGTGCTGTTGCGACCGTCATCATCATTTGCAGGAGTCCCCATGAAATCATTCATACCAAAAGCCCCCATCCTTGCTCTTTCTGCCGCGGCCATCTTGCTGGGCAGCGCGGCCCACGCCCAAACTTCCAGCAGTGGATCGGATTGGTGGCCAACCAGCATCCAGTCCTATGTTGGACTCAACGGGGGGCGCAGCCATTTCAGCGACGGGCGCGGCGATGCCTACAGCCTGTATGTGGGGACGACTTGGCCCACCGGCGTGGGACTTGAAGCGGGCGGAACCGACTTCGGACGCGGTCACAGCACCGAGGCCTACGGCTTTTACCTGGCCGGGGTCGGCCGCATCCCGGTCAACGACACGGTTTCGCTGTTCGGCAAGCTCGGGGTGATGTACAGCCGCAGCGACAACGCCGGTGCGCGTGACACTGGCTTTGGCGAAACCTACGGACTGGGCGTGGATGTCGGCATCACCCGGCAGCTGGCCGCCGTGCTGCAGTACGACCGATCGGCGGTGCACCTGAACACCGGTCGCGACCGGATCAACGTGACCTCTCTGGGTCTGAAGTATCGCTATTGATCCCGCCTTGCAGGCAGGCCCAGCGGTTCTTGTCCCGGAAGGGGCGAGAACCGCGGTTTGCGCCTGCCCGAGCGCGAGTCCCCCGAGACCACCGACTCATACATGCTGCAGACCACCGCGCGCCCCGACAAGATTTTGATCCTCGACGATGACGCGCGCATCCGTGATCTGCTGCGCCGCTACCTGTCGCAAGAGGGCTTTGATGTCACGCTGGCCGAGGACAGCAAGGCCCTGAACCGCATCCTGATGCGCGATGCGGTCGATCTGATCGTGCTCGATCTGATGATGCCCGGAGAAGATGGGCTGTCCGTCTGCCGGCGCCTGCGCGCCAGCCATGACAAGACACCCATCATCATGCTGACCGCCAAGGGAGAGGATGTGGACCGAATCGTCGGGCTGGAGGTGGGCGCCGACGATTACCTGGTCAAGCCCTTCAACCCGCGCGAATTGTTGGCACGCATCCACGCGGTGCTGCGCCGAAGACCCACCACCGAAGTACCCGGCGCCCCGTCTAGCGAAAAAGAAGTGGTCCGCTTTGGCCCCTTCACCCTGGACCTGGGGATGCGCACCCTGGATAAGGACGGACAGGCCATCGGGCTGACGACCGGCGAATTTGCCATGCTCAAGGCCCTGGTCCGTCATCCACGGCAGCCCCTGTCCCGGGAAAAACTGGCCCAGCTGGC
>JBILUT010000371.1:0-2535 GCA_044370875.1 Polaromonas sp.
AAACCGCCATCATCGAGACGCTGCTGCAGGCCTACCCTGGGCACAGCATTCTGGCTGAGGAGTCGGGTGACCAGCACGGCGCCCGTCACTCCGACTACCAGTGGATCATCGACCCACTGGACGGCACCACCAACTTCATCCACGGCTTTCCGGTGTACTGCGTCAGCATCGCGCTGGCGGTCAAAGGCCGCGTCGAACAAGCCGTGGTCTACGACCCCACCCGCAATGATCTGTTTTACGCCACGCGCGGACGCGGGGCCTTTCTGAACGACCGGCGCATTCGGGTGGCCAAGCGGACCCGCCTTGAAGAATGCCTGATTGCCACCGGTTTTCCCTACCGCCCGGGGGATGAGCTGCAGACTTACATTCGCATGCTCGCCGAGGTCATGAGCCAATGCGCCGGGGTGCGCCGACCTGGCGCTGCGGCCCTCGATCTGGCCTATGTGGCTGCGGGCTACAGCGACGGCTTCTTTGAAACCGGGCTCAAAGCCTGGGATGTCGCAGCCGGCTCGCTGCTGGTCACCGAGGCCGGCGGCCTGGTCGGCAACTTCACCGGAGAAGCGGACTTCATGCACCAGGGTGAATGCTTGGCCGCAAACCCGCGGATTTACGCGCAGGTGGTGACCCTGCTGGGACGCTACAGCAAGTTTGCGGGCGCCGAGCACAAGCGCACCGTCGCAGCGGACGCGGCGGCAAAAAGCGGCAAGCCGCTGCTGAAGGGGCGCGGCCCCCAAACGGCCCCAGCGTCGCCCGACGAAGGGACCGCCGGTACGCCCTGAAAGCGGGGTGCCGACGCTCTACCCAGGCGCGACCGCCTCTTGAGAACATCCCTTGAGCTCCCGCAAGCCCTCTGCCCCGCAGCCACCGGCCCAGACCGCCGGCGATCCGTCGCTGGGCGTGCATACGCCCATGATGGCGCAGTACCTGGCCATCAAGAAGGACTATCCGGACACCCTGGTTTTCTACCGCATGGGCGACTTTTATGAGTTGTTCCACGAAGACGCGATCAAGGCGGCCAAGCTCCTCGACATCACGCTGACCAGCCGCGGGCAGTCAGCTGGCGAGCCGATTCGCATGGCCGGTGTGCCTTTCCATTCGGTGGAGGGCTATCTGGCGCGTCTGGTCCGGCTGGGCGAGTCGGTGGCTATCTGCGAGCAGGTGGGCGAGGTGGGCAGCTCCAAGGGGCCGGTTGAGCGCAAGGTGGTGCGGGTGATCACCCCGGGCACGCTGACCGAATCGGAGCTGATGGGCGACAAAAGCGAGTCGCTGCTGCTGTCGATTCACCAGGGTCCACGCAACCGCTGCGGCCTGGCCTGGCTGAGCGTGACGCAAGGCCAGGTGCAGCTGGCGCAATGCGAAGGACAAGAGATCGCCGCTTGGATCGGCCGCATTGGCCCGAGCGAGATCATCCACAGCATCGAGATCACCCCGGCCTTTGAGTCGCAGCTCAAGGCGGCGGTATCGCAAAGCTCTGGTTCCTGCCCGCTGACGGCCAGACCCCACTGGCCTTTTGATGCCGCTCTGGGCGAGCGCCGCTTGCGCGAAACCCTCGGTGCTGCTTCGCTGCAGGCTTGGAGTGCCCAGGACCTGCCGGAGGCCCACGCAGCGGCCAGCGCACTGCTGGCCTACGCTGAACACACCCAAGGCCGGCCGCTGTCGCATATCGGCCGGCTGCAGGTGCTCAGCTCGGATGAATTTATCGAGCTGCCGCCAACGACGCGGCGTAACCTGGAGCTGACGCAAACCCTGCGTGGCGAGGCTGCGCCCACCTTGCTGTCGCTGATCGACAGCTGCGTCACCAGCATGGGCAGCCGTATGCTGCGGGCATGGCTGCTCACCCCACGCAGGCAGCGCGACCAAGCCCGATCGCGCCATGAAGCCATAGGTTGGCTGCGCGGCGGCCCGCAGGCCGAGCTGCGAGCACAGCTCAAGGGCAGCTCCGATGTGGAACGCATCAGCGCCCGCGTAGCCCTGCGGCAAGTGAAGCCGCGTGAACTGGTGGCGTTGCGGCGTAGCCTTGAACAGGCCCTGGCTTTGCGAGCGCAACTGGCCTCAAACGCGCTGCCGGCACTGATTGAGGGCATGCTCGTTGCGCTGCAGGCACCCCCGGAGTGCATCGCCCTGCTGCAGCGCACCTTGCTGGACGAACCGGCAGTTCAGGTGCGTGATGGCGGGGTGATCCGCCAGGGCCACGACCAGGAACTCGATGAGTTGAGAGCCATCGAAAGCAACTGCGACACCTTCCTGCTTGACTTGGAAAATCGAGAACGCAATCGCACGGGTATTGCCAATCTGCGGGTCCAATTCAACCGGGTTCACGGCTTCTACATCGAGGTCACCCAAGGCCAGCTCGACAAGGTACCCGAAGACTACCGGCGACGCCAGACGCTGAAGAATGCCGAGCGCTTCATCACCCCGGAGCTCAAGAACTTTGAGGACAAAGCGCTGTCGGCCCAGGAACGGGCCCTGGCCAAAGAAAAGCAACTGTACGAAGAGCTGCTGGATCGGCTGCAGCCCTTCGTGCCAGCGCTATCG
>JBILUT010000372.1:0-2534 GCA_044370875.1 Polaromonas sp.
CGCCTGACTGCTCAATTTGAAGACATCGGCCACGCTCAGTGCACGCGCCTCGGGCAGTTCGGCCTGAATCGTCACTTGCACCTGGGCCAGACGGGTCAGCCAGTCGGGCGAGGGTGCTTGCAGTTCATGGCCCGATTGCGCTTCGACGTTGATGCGCAGCTCGACCTTGCCCCGCTTGAGCGATGCCTGCACCAGCTCGCGCAGGGTGGGCTCGCAAGCTCGCAGCTCGTCGGGTAGCCGCAATGAGAGGTCGAGGAAGCGCCCGTTGACCGATCGCAATTCCACCCCCAGGCCCGGACCGGCGGCCGCCCCTGTACCGGCGGTGCTGGCCTGCACTGCGGCGTAGCCGGTCATGCTCAGTACCGACATGCGATCAGCCGCCTTGCTGCTCCAGGTAGCGCTGGGCGTCCAGCGCGGCCATGCAGCCGGTGCCAGCGCTGGTGATGGCCTGTCGGTACACATGGTCCTGCACATCGCCGGCAGCGAACACGCCAGGCACACTGGTCATGGTGGCCATGCCTTGGAGGCCGCTGCGGGTAACGATATAGCCGTCCTTCATGTCGAGCTGGCTCTTGAAGATCTCGGTGTTGGGTTGGTGCCCGATGGCAATAAAACACCCCGACAGGCTCAGTTCCTCGGTTTGCTGGCCATCGGTGCTGCGCAGCCGCACCCCGGTGACCCCCGAGGCATCACCCAGCACCTCATCAAGCGTCCGGTGTACCTTCAGTTCGATTTTGCCGGCGGCCACCTTGTCCATCAGCTTGTCGACCATGATGGGTTCGGCCTTGAATTTATCGCGCCGATGGACCAGGTAGACCTTGCTGGCGATGTTGGACAGGTACAGGGCTTCTTCGACGGCGGTGTTGCCGCCGCCGACCACGCAGACCACCTGATTGCGATAGAAAAAGCCATCGCAGGTGGCGCAACCCGATACACCCTTGCCCATGAAGGCCGTCTCCGACGGCAAGCCCAGGTATTTGGCCGATGCGCCGGTGGCCACGATCAGCGCGTCGCAGGTGTAGGTGTCGCTGTCCCCTTTGAGGGTGAACGGGCGCTGACCGAGTTCTACCGTATGGATGTGATCGAAGATGATTTCGGTCTTGAAGCGCTCGGCGTGGGCCTGAAAGCGCTGCATCAGGTCAGGCCCTTGCACGCCCTGCGCATCGGCTGGCCAGTTGTCCACGTCGGTGGTGGTCATGAGCTGACCGCCCTGGGCAATGCCGGTAATGAGCACCGGTTGCAGGTTGGCACGAGCCGCATAGACAGCGGCGGTATAGCCTGCGGGGCCGGAGCCTAGGATCAGGACCTTGCAGTGTTTCATGGTTTGAAAATGTAGAGCGCGGGCTGTGGCCCGGGGGATTCGGCTGGGGCAGGGCCGCTGGCCCTGCAAATTGCCTATTGTAGGGAGGCGTGAACCGGCGGGTGCGCAGCTCGTTCTTGTCGAACGGTGGGTCTGCCTACCGCACGACCGGACCCACCCCTGTGTCCGCCGGGCGTTGGCCCAGCCGGCACTGTCTTCTGCGGTAAGCTCGCGTCTGCGTCCATGACCTATTCCATCGACACCCTAACTTCTTCCCGGTCCCAGCCTTCCGAAAGCCCGGCCCGTCTGGGGCGCTTTGCCCATGAACTGGGCTTGGCCGTGGGTCTGTTGGCCCTGCTGTTCTGGGTCTTGTCGCTGCTCAGCCATTCGTTGGACGACCCAGCGTGGTCAACCACGGGAACCGCCTTGGCGGGGGCCGCGCCATCTATTCGAAACTGGGCCGGCCGCGTTGGTGCTTGGCTGGCCGATGGCAGCTATTTTTTGTTGGGCCTGTCAGTCTGGTGGCTGGTCGCGCTGGCCGTGCACACCTGGCTGGCGGGGCTGCGGCACTGGTTGCGCGGCGATGAGGTACGGGCCTCTGACTGGCGTCGCCGAGCCTTCGCCTGGGGCGGCGTGATCTTGCTGGTGACGGCCAGCTGTGCCCTTGAATGGACGCGTCTCTACCGGTTTGAGCCCTCCCTGCCGGGGCATGCCGGTGGTGTGCTGGGGTATTGGGTGGGGCCCGCTTTGATGCAGTGGCTGGGCTTTGCCGGATCGGGGATTGTCTCGATTGTGCTGGGGGTGCTGGCTGTTTCCATGGCCTTTGGATTTTCCTGGGCCCAAGCTGCCCAGCAGTTGGGTGCGCTGATCGATGACTTCATCGAATCGCGCCGCGAGCGCCGTGAGCTTGAGCAGGACCTGGCTGCCGGCCGCGAAGCGGCGCGTGAGCGCGAAGAGGTGCTGTTCGAGGAACGCATCGATATCGAGGAGCACCACCCGATTGCGGTGGTGATTGAGCCGCCGCCGGTCGAAATTCCCAAGAGTGAGCGGGTTGCCAAGGAGCGCCAGAAGCCGCTGTTTCAGGATCTACCGGACTCCAATTTGCCGCAGGTCGACCTTCTGGATGCAGCCGCGACGCGTCAGGAGGGCGTATCCCCTGAATCGCTGGAGATGACCTCTCGTTTGATCGAGAAGAAGCTCAAGGACTTCGGCGTTGAGGTGCGGGTGGTGGCTG
>JBILUT010000373.1:0-2530 GCA_044370875.1 Polaromonas sp.
ATCAGCGGCCTCGAAATTGCGATAGCCCCAGTAGTGGCCCGCACCGTTGATGATGCCTGCGGCCATGACCGGGGTCCAGACCATCTGAACCGCCCAGACCACCAGGCCGGCTGCGCCGAACAGGGCCAGGTTGAGAATCATCATCAAGCCGACACCCTGCCAAGAATACCGGCTGTAGAGATTGCGCTCGATCCAGTCATCAGGGGTGCCGTGGCCATACCGGGCCAGCGTTTCCTGGTTCTTGGCCTCGGCCCGGTAGAGCTCTGCGCCACGCAAGAGCACCGTGCGGATGCCGTGCACATGCGGGCTGTGCGGGTCTTGCTCATGCTCGCACTTGGCGTGGTGCTTGCGGTGGATCGCAGCCCACTCTTTGGTCACCTGTCCGGTACCCAGCCACAGCCAAAAACGGAAGAAATGCGACGCAATCGGATGCAGATCCAGCGATCGATGCGCCTGATGCCGGTGCAGGAACACCGTCACGCTGATCATGGTGATGTGTGTGGTAGCCAGCGCGTAGAGAACGATCTGCCACCAGGCAAGGTCCCACAGACCATGGGCCAGCCAATCCAGCGCGGCGTCAAAAACAATCATCAGTGTGTCCTTCGCGTCTCAGGCACGCGCCATTGCAGTGCTTCTGAAAAACCATGGCATTGTAGGCAAACCACCCGCCCAGGCCCAGCCCCAAAAGGCGAACAAACTCCAATTTGACCCATAAATTCACTAAAAACAGCTTTTTGCATCGAACAGGCATCTATCTGAACACAACAAGACGGTCTGAAGAGCGGCCAAGCCCATCGGACCGGCAGGTCATCGCCGCTGCCAGACCGCGGCAAAAAACCCGTCGGTGCGGTGCCGATGGGGCCAAAGGCGCAAATAACCAGCCCGACAGAGTCCGGCGCGGTCCATCAACTCATCGGGCAGACAAGTGGCCGGATCGAGCGCCTGAAAATCCGGATGCGCCTGAGCAAATTGCTCAGCCACCCCCTCGTTCTCGGACCGCAACAGGCTGCAGGTCGCATAGACCAGGCGACCGCCCGGCTTGAGCATGCGAGCGGCACTGGCCAAGATGGCCTGCTGCTTGAGCACCAGCTCATCCACGGACGGCGGGCTCTGTCGCCACTTCAGGTCGGGGTTGCGGCGCAGCGTCCCCAGGCCTGAGCAGGGGGCATCCACCAGAACCCGGTCTATCTTGCCCGACAGGCGCTTGATGCGATCGTCACGCTCGTGGGCAATCGCCACGGGATGCACATTCGACAAGCCACTGCGAGCCAGTCTAGGCTTGAGTGCGTCGAGCCGATGCGCCGAGGTGTCAAACGCATAGAGCCGGCCGGTGCTTCTCATGGCCGCCCCAATGGCCAAGGTCTTGCCGCCCGCGCCGGCACAAAAATCAACCACCATCTCGCCACGCCGGGCATCGAGCAGCAGCGCAAGTAGCTGCGAACCCTCGTCCTGCACCTCAATGGCGCCCTGCTTGAACAGCTCCCACTGGTTCAGGGCGGGCTTGTCGCTCAGGCGCAGCCCCCAGGGCGAGTAAGGAGTGACCTCTGCCGCGATACCCAGGCGGGCCAAGTCCCGCTGCACGTCGGCGCGCTTGGCCTTGAGCAGGTTGACCCGTAAATCCAGACCAGCCGACCGCCCCAGACTATCGGCCAGGGCGTCAAATTCATCGCCCAACTCTGGCTTGAGCAGATCGACCAGCCATTGCGGCAAGTTGTGCCGGTGCAGGTCCATCAGTTCAGTGGGCTGCACCTTATCGCACTGCTGCAGCCACAACTTTTCCTGTGGGCCCAGCGCACTGAGCAAAAAATCCCGTGGCGCCGCAAAGCCCAAGATAGCCAGCCTGCGCTCCATGGGACCCGATCCCGATTGCGCCAGGTAGGTAAATAAGATCTTGCGCCGCAGCACTGCGTAGACCGTCTCGGCCATCGTGGCCCGCTCTCGCGGGCCGAGGCGATGTTCGCGGACATAGCGGGAAACAACGGCGTCAGCCGGGTGATCAAAGCGCAGGACCAACTTGAGCAGCTCGGCCGCGCCCTCCAGAAGAGCCTTAGGATGCATGCCCGCATTGTCCCACTGGCTCAACAGCGTCCCGAATATGAACGATGAAGACCTGCCCCCACTGATCGAAACACCACCCGGCCTGTACCTGCACTACAAGGGACTGCCCTATCAGGTGCTGGCCACCGTCAGGCACAGCGAGACGCTCGAGCCGCTGACGCTGTACCGCGCCCTCTACGGCCAGCGCGGCCTGTGGGTGCGGCCGGCGGCGATGTTCCTCGAGGAGGTGGAAGTGGGTGGGGTGCGTCAACCGCGCTTTAAGTGGCAGGGACCGGCAGAGTCTTGCCTGTAGGATCCTGGCCCCCGACGAACCGCGGCTTGGATCCCTGGCTTGAATCAAAAGCCAGTCTTCACCACTGGCGCCTGAGCCTTGGGTGGTGGCACTGTGCTCCGCGAATGTCCCCAGGGGACATTCGCGGAGCCAGGCAGCCCGGGCTAGCGGCCAATCCCCCAAGCAAACCTTCGCCAGCTA
>JBILUT010000374.1:0-2524 GCA_044370875.1 Polaromonas sp.
TTTACGCCACATCAGCCCGATTTGTCGCTGGGCCGGTGTGCTCGCCACCTGGGCTTCAATCCGATGCATGCCGGCACCCAGAGCGATCCGGGGGAGTTCGGTTTGCGGCTGCTCGGCCCGGCTGCAGACCGTGATCGCCAGCATGGCGAGGGCGGCGAGCCATCGCCATGGGCTTGCTAGACGCGCTTGCCCCATGGCGGAGAAGGACATCTTGATTGGCTGGGAGGAGGCGGTTGTCACTTGGGGTCTGGCCCGGTTTTTTGAGCCGACAAGGCCGGCGTCGGTCGAATTGCCTAATAAGCCCAGGTCGAGATCATAGGACACCCCGGCTACGCGCTGCGGCCAAAGAAAAAGCCCGCTCGGGGCGGGCTTTTTCAGCAAGGGCCAGAACTTACTTCTTGGCTTCTTCTTTCTTCTCAGCTTTTTTCTCGGCCTTCTTTTCGGCCTTTTTCTCTTCTTTCTTCTCAGCCTTGGCTTCGGCTTTGGCCGGAGCAGCGGGGGCCTGGGCGAAAACGCCGGCAGCGAACAGGCCGGAGATCAGTGCAGCGAGAACTTTGCTCATTTGGATATCCTTCAGAGAGTCGTTGTTAAAAACGTCCGCCGGAGGAATTTCCAGCTGACCAGCCCTTAACGCACCGGTTCGGCCCACGGTTGACAGCCGGGCTGTAAGAATGCGGGCAAGCTTCGCCTGCCGAAACTTGGCTGCATCGATGGGGGCGCTTGCTGAAATTGCTTAGCCATCCTGATTTTTGACCTCCCTTCGGAGACTTTTCCTCATGGTTCAACGCATCATGGTTCCGCCGCAAGGGCAAAAGATCACGGTTAACCCTGACAACTCCTTGAACGTTCCCGATCAGCCGATCATCCCCTACATCGAGGGCGATGGCACCGGGCGGGACATCACGCCCGTGATGCTCAGGGTGGTGGATGCGGCGGTCGCCAAAGCCTACGGCGGCAAGCGGAAAATTCATTGGATGGAGGTCTATGCGGGCGAAAAGTCGACCCAGATCCATGGCCCCGACGTTTGGTTGCCCGATGAGACGCTACAGGCGGTTCGCGAGTATGTGGTCTCTATCAAAGGGCCGCTGTCTCGACCGTCAGGTGGCGGCATCCGGTCTCTCAACGTGGCGCTGCGGCAGGAACTTGATCTGTACGTATGCCTGCGTCCAGTCCGATATTTCAAGGGTGTCCCTTCGCCCCTGAAGGAGCCTGAGAAGACCGATATGGTGATCTTCCGTGAAAACTCCGAGGACGTGTACGCGGGTATCGAGTACCAGGCGGAATCCGACCAGGCCCGAAAGCTGATCAAGTTCCTGCGGGAGGAGATGGATGTCAAAAAGATTCGCTTCCCCGACTCCTCGGGCATCGGTATCAAGCCGGTGTCACGCGAGGGGACCGAGCGGCTGGTTCGTAAAGCCATTCAGTACGCCATTGACAACGACAAGCCCAGTGTGACCCTGGTGCACAAGGGCAACATCATGAAGTTCACAGAGGGCGGCTTCCGTGATTGGGGCTATGCCCTGGCGCAGCGCGAGTTTGGTGCGCAATGGATAGATGGCGGGCCCTGGTGCAGATTCAAGAGCCCCAGGACCGGCCGGGCGATCACCATCAAGGACAGCCTTGCCGATGCTTTCATGCGGCAAATTCTGTTGCGTCCTGCCGAGTTCAGCGTCATCGCCACGCTGAACCTTAACGGGGACTATGTCTCCGATGCGCTGGCGACTCAGGTCGGCGGCATTGGCATTGCACCGGGTGCCAACCTGAGCGATACCGTTG
Source organism: Polaromonas sp. (assembly GCA_044370875.1). GTDB lineage: Bacteria > Pseudomonadota > Gammaproteobacteria > Burkholderiales > Burkholderiaceae_C > Polaromonas. Next base: position 1,777 of record JBILUT010000374.1, read on the forward strand.
CCATGTTCGAGGCCACGCATGGCACCGCGCCCAAGTACGCCGGGAAGGACTATGTGAACCCGGGCTCGGAAATCCTTTCAGCTGAGATGATGTTGCGACACATGGGTTGGATCGAGGCGGCTGATCTGATCATCAGTTCCATGGAAAAAGCCATTCAGAGCAAGAAGGTGACCTACGACTTTGCCCGCCTGATGGACGGCGCGACCCAGGTCAGCTGCTCCGGGTTTGGTCAGGTCATGATCGACCACCTGTGAGTTCGGTCGCTGGCGCTGTCAGCCTGTGACTGCAGAGTCTGGTGTCAGGATGTAAAAGTCGGTCCGACTTGGGTGCTCTCCGGCAAACTCTTTTCCGGCTGATCCTTATGGAGTCGTCGCGTGGCAGCCACGGTTGAGCCCTGTTACCGTTGGAGCTCACCAAGGCTTTTTGCCATGGCTAGAATGAGCCGTATGGCGACGAAATTGCCTCAAGGTCCCCCACCGGCGAACCTCCCGACCGTGGCCCCGACTGCGCCCGGCGGCGCGGTGGTGCTTGAGCGCAGGCCCGAGCGTGTCAAACCGCCGCAAATGTATCAGGTGGTATTGCTCAACGATGACTACACCCCGATGGAATTTGTCGTGGTGGTCATCCAGGAGTTTTTCAACAAAGACCGGGAAACCGCGACCCAGATCATGCTCAAGATCCACCTCGATGGAAAAGGCGTGTGCGGGGTCTTCTCCAAGGACGTGGCGGCCACCAAGGTCGATCAGGT
>JBILUT010000375.1:0-2516 GCA_044370875.1 Polaromonas sp.
GTTTGGACAACTGCTCGGCGATCAGCCGCCCGCTGGTGTCTGTCACCCCGCCGGGGGTGAAGGGGACAATCAGGCGTATGGGTTTGTTGGGGTAGCCTGATTGGGCCGCCGCCGGGTGGGACAGGCAAAAGCCTGTGACCAGGGCGATGGCAGCGGCTACCCAGGGGCGACGTGCAACGTGAGCGGGCATGCAGGACTCCGGTGGTCGTTGGAATGGCCGGAGGATAACGGGTTTTGTGCCGTTCTTGCAGATGCCCAGGTATTGGGCAGGCGTAGCCTGTCTGACCCGGGGCTACATGGCCCAGGCCAGGTGTTCGTCAATCTGCCCGGTCTCAGAGAGATTCTTCAGGCGCTTGAGTCGGGTGAAGGGCCTGGCGTTGAAAGTGGCGGCATCCAGCCCAATGCGTGCAAACACATCGTGCAGTTGCTGCGCGCCTTGCCGCGCGTTCCATCGGCACTCAAAGCCCGGTAGCTGGCGGCCAATCTTGGCAAAGCTCACGCGATAGCTGCGGTTGTCGGCACTGGGCAGGCCCATGCTGACTTCACAGCCGGGATAGACACTGGCCACGATACGGGCGATATCGCGCACCTGGTGGTTGTCCGCGTCGTGCCCGACGTTGAAAATTTCATCATGCACCGCGGTTTTGGGCGCTTCCAGAGCGCAGGCGATGGCTTCGCAGATATCGAGCACATGCACCAGCGGGCGCCAGGGCGATCCATCGCTGCTCAGTGCAATCTTGCCGGTGGTGGCCGCCAGACCACACAAGTTGTTGAGCACAATGTCAAAGCGCATTCGCGGTGAGGCGCCATATGCCGTGGCATTGCGCAAAAAGGTGGGTGAAAAGCTGCTCGAAGCCAGCCCGGCCACATCATGCTCGACCAGCAGCTTGCATTGCGCATAGGCTGTTTGCGGGTGGGTGGCCGATGTTTCGTCCACCGGAGTTTGGCCGTCGCCGATGCCGTAAACGCTGCACGAGGACATGTACACAAACCGCTGGACCCCCGCAGCCTTGGCCATGGCCGCTAGATGCACCGATCCGCGGTGGTTGATTTCGAAGGTGAGCTCGGGCGAGTTTTCGCACAGGGGGTCGTTAGAGAGCTCGGCCAGGTGAACCACGGCCTCGTAACCGCGCAGGTCGGATGTATCGACATGCCGGATGTCCTTGTTCAAGGTGGCTGGCACCTGCGGGACCAGAGCGGGGTCGTTGAACAGCCAGCCGTCGCGGTAGTAGCCGGTGTCCAGACCGGTTACCTCGTGACCGCGAGCGCGCAGGAAGGGAGTGAGCAGGCATCCGATGTAGCCCTCAGATCCGGTAACCAGCAGCTTCATGATGTTCCTTTGTAAGGGTTGGGTTGGACAGGTGTTCAGGAAAGAAGTGATGCATCTGCTCTTGCCAGAGTTGGTCGCACAGGCGGCCCGGTGGCAGATCGACATCATCAAAGCGCAGTACCGAGTCTTGCGGCAGGTGATGGCGCAGCCTGCAGCCTTCGGCCAAGCCTATGGGTAGCAGGTTCTCGGCGCGCGCGGTCTGCGCGTTCTCGGCCAGGCCATAGCTCATGAAGCCCCCCAGGCCATCCATGACTTCGCCGGCCTGCAGATCCCGTTTGGCGGTGGCCACCACTTCCACCTGCGGTGCGCCTTGCGGGGCCAGGGTGGCGTCTTTGAAAAGTACGGCCCGGGCCACGGTGTTGGGCACCTCAAAGTGACACAGGTGGTAGGGCGTGTAGAAGCAGTACAGCGGTCCTTCACCGAGCTTGTAGAGGTGCAGGTAGTGCCGTTGTCTTGGATGGTCGTGGGTGCCGAGCACAAAGACACCCGGTCCGGGCATCGCGCCGACCACATAGTCCACGACACCCGGGCCGTTGACCAGATCCCACAGGGGATACAGGCGACCCACCTCCTGGATGGGGGTGCCTGGCGGGACGGTCGGCCCGTGCATGCCGCGACGCGCCACCCGCATGCCCGTACCGTTCGCGACGATTGCGTTTTCAAACGAAATCTTGGTGCCGTCTGCAAATGAGGTCACCATCTGAGGGTTTTGCCCCCATTGCGCCGCGAAGCCCGCTTGTGTGTGCGGATTGCGATACGGGTCATGCAGGCCCTTGATATTGCCGCACAGCACGGGCTTGACTCCAAGACCCTTGACGAAGCGGTAGAGGTTCATCATCACGCCGGGCTGGTCGCCGTCAGCGCTGGTGTAAATCACCCCAGCTTTGTCGGCGTAGATCTTCAGCAGCGGACCCAGGGTGCCGTCCAACTCCGCGTTCATCAAAACCAGATGTTTGCCATGCGTCATGGTTTGCAGCGCGACGTGAGCAGCGTGCTCGATGGTGCCAGTCGCTTCAACAATCGCATCGAGTCCCTCGGCCTGGCACAGCGCCATGGCGTCTTCGGTAATTGCCGGTCGCCCCTGGGCAATGGCCGCTTCAAGATGACTGAGCGAGGAGGCTTCCACGCAATTGGTCACGCCCGCCTCTTCATAGGCTTGCCGGGCGTGACTGAGGTGCCGATTGGC
>JBILUT010000376.1:0-2515 GCA_044370875.1 Polaromonas sp.
CGGGCGCCGTTTAGGATGACCGCCTGTATTCCAATGAGTGAGCCATCGCCAATGGTGCATCCGTGCAGCATGACCTGATGACCGACGGTGACGTCTTCACCGATGGTCAGGGGCTGACCTACATCGGCATGGAGAACGCTGCCGTCCTGGATGTTGCTGCCACGCCCGATGCATATGGTCTCTGTGTCACCCCTGATGACGGCCGAAAACCAGACGCTGGCATCTTGCCCGAGCGTGACACGCCCGATCACCTGGGCACTGTCAGCCACCCAGGCGCTTTCATGCAACTGCGGTTGAACGCCGTCAAGCTGATAGAGGGCCATGTCACTCACGAGAACAAAATTCGATTGTAATTTGACCCATCACCCCTTAGACGCTGGGACGCGGTATACCCAAGCTGAGCGCTCTTATCATCGCGAACGGCGCAGATGCAAGCGCGCCAGCCCGGTCTCGATAACAAGAATCGCTCACCTGCCGCTTCAGGATTTTTACCCATGACTTGCCTGCGTGGTCACGCTCTGAAAACACTGCTCATCCATCGGGCTGAAGACAAGTCCCAGGCCCTCTTGAACTGGCCTCAAGCTCTGCCCTTGCAAGTCAGCATTTGCTGGGCTGAGCCGGAGGACCTGCCGGGCCGCAGCCCGCGACCGAGACTATTGCCTCCTCAGCAAGTCCCCATGCGCGGCGTGGGCAGCGTGCAAGGGCGTGCCGGACTGATCCATGCCCTGGCGCATATCGAGGCTAACGCCATGGATCTGGCACTCGATGCCCTCTGGCGGTTCCCGGACATGCCCGAGGCCTACTACCGCGACTGGCTCAAGGTGGCTCAAGAGGAAGCGTTGCACTTTCACTTGCTGATCGAGCACCTGAAAGGACTGGGCTTTTCGTATGGCGATTTCGACGCACACGAGGGTTTGTGGGACATGGCGCGGCGCACCCGCTCAGATCTGCTGGCTCGCCTGGCCGTTGTGCCGCGGGTGCTTGAGGCGCGCGGGCTCGACGCCTCACCAGCCATCGGTCACAAACTCAGGTCCGCCGGCGACCGACGCGGCTCGGACATCATTGACCGCATCCTCCAGGATGAAATCGGTCATGTTGCCATCGGCAACCGCTGGTTCCGATGGCTGTGCGAGGCCAAGGGTCTCGATCCGGTCGCGCAGCAAGCGCTGCTCACCCAGCAGTACGGCGCGCCGCGCCCTAAAGGCCCGTTAAACAAGGCTGCGCGCCGAGCCGCCGGCTTCACCGAGGAAGAGATCGCTGCGCTTGAGCGCTAGATCCGAACTTGCGTCGCTTCCAGAGCCGATGCAGGACAGGACGCCGCCCACCCGACGGACCAAACCGGTTCCATGCGTCAGCTCCACAGGCCGTGCTTGCCAGCCATTGCCAAGGGCTTGTAGCCTTCATCAGGCGTCCTTCGGGGCGTGGACCTGAACCCAGAAGGCTGGTGTTCACGGCCCTAGGCTTTGATAAGCACCACCGATCTATGCAAGCCACCCTGCACCCCAACTTCAACCGACGCCTGTCCGAACAGGTGCAATTGCGCCTGCCGACGGGCCAAACTCTGGGTCACACCCATGCACCAGTGTGTCTGCATCTGCGGGACTGGTCGAGCCTGAGGCGACTGCACGGCGCGCAGATCGGCGCTTTGGCTGAAGACTACGTCGAAGGCAGAATCAGTCTGCAAGGCAGCATGAGAGACATCATGCAGGCAGTGGTGGCGCTGCTGCCACAAGGAACGCCGGCTGACCAAGCCGGCTGGCTCGACCGATGGTTCGGTCGATGGCTGTCGGGCCGGGCCCACACCCGCAGCAGGGACAGCGCGCAGATTGAGTTTCACTATGACCTCAGCGACGACTTTTACGCCCTGTGGCTCGATCCGCGCCGCGTTTACTCTTGCGCCTACTACCGCGACGATGACCTTGATCTTGCAAAAGCCCAGGAAGCCAAGCTCGATCACATCTGCCGCAAACTCATGCTCAAGCCCGGGGATCGCTTTTTAGATGTTGGCGCCGGCTGGGGCGCCCTGCTGCTGTGGGCCGCTGAACACTATGGCGTCGACGCCACCGGCATCACGCTCTCAAAGAATCAGTGGGCCTATGTCAATGGGCTGATTGAGCAGCGCGGTTTTCAGGCACGGGTTCGGATCCACCTGCTCGATTACCGCGACCTCGACGAAGGACAGCCTTACGACAAGATCGCCTCCGTCGGAATGTTCGAACACGTCGGCCGCGCCCATCTGGAGGCCTACTTTGCCAAACTGGGCCGCTTGCTCAGGCCCGGTGGTCTGCTGATGAACCACGGCATTACCGCGGGCACACCGACACACCATCGTCTGGGTGCAGGCCTGGGTACCTTCATCGAAAAATACATCTTCCCGGGCGGCGAATTGATGCACGCCAGCACCGTGCTGGCCGATTTGGCTCATGCAGGTCTTGAGATGGTGGACGCAGAAAATCTGCGGCCGCACTACGCCCGTACGCTCTGGGCCTGGTCCGATGCGCTTGAATCGAAGCTC
>JBILUT010000377.1:0-2508 GCA_044370875.1 Polaromonas sp.
CACGCCCTGGCCCACCGTCAGCACCAGGGTGGTTTGTGGTCCGTAGATGCAGTAGCCGGCGGCCACCTGGCAATGGCCGGCTTGCAGAAAGTCGTTTTCAGTGACCGCGCTGCCTGCCTCGGGCTTTTTCAGCACGCTGAAGATGGTGCCGATGCTGACGTTGACATCGATGTTGCTAGACCCGTCCAGCGGATCAAACAGCAGCAGGTATTCACCTTGTGGGTAGCGATTGGGCACTGCATATATACCGTCCAATTCTTCCGAGGCCATGGCCGCTAGGTGGCCACCCCATTCGTTGGCCTCGATTAGCACCTCGTTGGCGATGATGTCGAGTTTTTTCTGCACTTCGCCCTGTACGTTTGCGCTGCCGGCCGATCCAAGGACGCCGCCCAAGGCGCCCTTGTTGACTGCCTGGCTGATGCCCTTGCAGGCGCGCGCCACCACTTCAAGCAGCAAACGCAGCTGGGCCGGAATGCTGCCGTGGTCGCGCTGCTGCTCGACCAGATAACGGGTGAGGGAAACTTTTTTCATGCGTGTTCCTCAGGGGTGCTTGGCTGGTGCGCGACTTTTCTGCAGATCGCGCCCGATCAGTCGGCCAGGGCGCGTGTGATGACCTCGCGCACATCTTTGCTCAGGTCAGGTTTGGCAGCGACCCGGGCTAGCGCTTCGCGTGCCGAGCTGCGGTAGGGCTCGGCCAGAGCTCGCCAGCGGTCAAGCGCTCGGGCCAGGCGCGCTGCCACTTGCGGGTTGAAGGCATCGAGCTCAAGCACGCGCTCGCCCCAAAAGACGTAGCCGGCCGCATCGGCACGGTGGAAGGCACCCGGGTTACCCTGACAGAAGCTGCTGATGACGCTGCGCGCCCGGTTCGGGTTGCGGATGTTGAAGTCAGGGTGACGGACGAGCTGGCGCACGATGGGCAACACATGCCCGTTGTGATCAGGGGCGCCCGCCTGCAGGCTGAACCATTTGTCGATGACCAACGGCTCTTGCTTGAAGAGGGTGTGAAAGCGCTCCAGGGCCGTGCCGGCCAGTGCATGACCGCTCACAACCAGTGCGCTCAGGGCGTTGAAGCGGTCGGTCATGTTGCCAGCCGACTCGAAGCGCTGCAGGGCCAGGTTCGGCCAGGTGCTCTCGCGCTCGGCCACATCGGCCAGGCACAGGTGCAGCAGGGCCATGCCGGCCAAGGCCCGCTTGCCGCTGGAGTGTGCATCGGGCCGGTAGCTGCCGCTGTCCTGGTGGCTCAGCCAGGCTTGTTCCCAGTCTTGACGCAGCGCCAGAGCCAGCTGCAGCCGCATCGATTGGCGCACTGCATGAATGCGCTGCGGGTCAACCACTTCAACCTGCTCGGCCAGATAGGTCTCTGAGGGCAGGGTGAGGACCAGTTCTTTGAATGCGGCATCCAGTTGGGGGTGGCGCAAGACCTCGCGCATGGCCTGTAGGTAGGCGTCGCTCAGCAGCTCGTCGCTGTTGTTGTGCGCCAGGGCCCGCAGGGCCAGGCGTACCCCCAGGCGCTGGCCCGCTTCCCACTGGTTGAAGGGGTCGCTGTCGTGAGCCAGCAGGTGCAGCAGTTGGTCATCGCTGTGCTCAAAAGAGACGTTGACCGGTGCGCTAAAGCCGCGCAGCAGCGATGGCACGGGTTCACTGGTGATGCCGGCAAAGACGTAGTGCTGCTCGGATTGCGCCAGAACCAGGGTGCGCGAAGCAGGCGCCTGACCATCGCCCAGGTCCAGCGGCAGATCTCTTCCATCTGCGCCAACCAGACCGAGCGTGATCGGAATCACAAACGGCTCTTTATCACTTTGGCCCGGTGTGGCCGGGCAGCTTTGCCGCAGGCTCAAGGTGTAGGTCTGGGTGCTTGGGTCGTAGTGGCCGCTGGCCTGAATGCGCGGTGTGCCGGCCTGGCTGTACCAGCGCTTGAATGCGGGCAGCAGCCGGGCTAGCTCGGTGGTGGGGTTGGCATCGGCGATAGCCTGGGCAAAGTCATCGCAGGTGACGGCCTGTCCGTCGTGACGCTCAAAGTAGAGCTTCATTCCGCGGGCAAAGCCCTGGCGTCCGACCAGGGTCTGCATCATGCGTACGACTTCAGCACCTTTTTCGTAGATGGTGACGGTGTAGAAGTTGTTGATCTCAACGTAGCTGTCGGGTCGCACCGGATGAGCCATGGGGCCCGCGTCTTCTGGAAATTGGGCGGTGCGCAAGACGCGTACATCTTCAATGCGCTTGACAGCGCGGGCCGATGCATCGGCGCACAGATCCTGCGAAAACTCCTGATCGCGAAACACGGTCAGGCCTTCTTTGAGCGAGAGCTGGAACCAGTCGCGGCAGGTGATGCGGTTGCCGGTCCAGTTGTGGAAGTATTCATGCCCGACCACGCTTTCCACGTTGGCAAAGTCTGTGTCGGTGGCGGTGGCTTGGCTGGCCAACACGTATTTGGTGTTGAAGATGTTCAGACCCTTGTTTTCCATGGCCCCCAGGTTGAAGTCGCTGGTGGCCACCACCATGAAGCGT
>JBILUT010000378.1:0-2507 GCA_044370875.1 Polaromonas sp.
GATCTCAAAGCGCACGCGCTTGCCGCCGATGGTGATGTTCTGACCGTTGAGGTCTTCAATGGCCATCCGCACGCCGTTCTCGTTGTCACGGCCGTAGTGGGCCTGAGGGCCGGAGGTGGGGGCCACGTGGCCGATGCGAACGACCTGCACATCCTGGGCGGAGGCCAGGCCGGTCAGGGTCATGAGGCTGGCTACAGCCAAAGCGTTTAACTTCACTTGCATAAAAAAACTCCTCAAAGGTGTTGAAGGGGGGAGCTCGACAACTGGCCCCCTCCCCACGGAACCCGGATTGTGCATCAGCCGATCTGAAATCCGGATTGGCAAGTAAGCCCTAAAGATCGGATTTTCACCCTTGACAAAAACGCTCTGTTACAAAGGCCTGTTCAACGATCACGCCCAGCTCGATCGTGAGGCTCAATAACCAGGCCGCGGGCCTGATAGTGACGCCAACGCTGGCGGCCGGCCTCGGCATCGGCCGGATCGGTGCTGACCAACTCAAGCCAACGCTGGACCGGGCCGGGGCCCTTGGGCAGCACCATTCCGCAATTGACAAGCACCTGGCGATCATGCCCTTCGGGGGCTTCGGCCGAGAGCCAAATGGGCGTGGCCAGCCGCGTGGTTTGCGCCGCACCAGCGGGACAGTGGGGCAGGAAAGACGCCGGATCGTCTGCCCACAAACGCTCATCCAACACCGTGACTTGCTCAGGGGGACAGACCACCAACGCCGTCATGCCCCGATCCAGCACCTTGCTGAGCAACAGCCGGAGATAGCGATGCTTGTCACTGATGTTGTAATGAAATTCCACCCGGTTCATGGGTTCAATTGCTCCTGCGCCGATTGGGCGCGCGCCCATCCCGGGCCTCGGCTTGGGCCAGCAGGTATTGCACCAGCAGCGCCACCGGTCGGCCCGTGGCCCCCTTGGCCGCCCCACCCTTCCAGGCCGTGCCCGCAATATCGAGGTGGGCCCAGGGGTAACGGGTGGCAAAGCGCTGCAGGAACTTGGCCGCAGTGACAGATCCAGCGGCCCTGCCGGCCACGTTGGCGACGTCGGCGAAATGGGTTTTCAGACCTTCGGCATAGTCGTCGTCCAAGGGCATGCGCCAGCACGGATCGAGCGCCTCCTCGCCGGCCTTGAGCAGGGCCTGGGCCAATTGATCATCGCTGGCAAACAAACCCGAGCGCACAGCCCCCAAGGCAATGACGCAGGCCCCAGTGAGGGTGGCGATGTCGACCACCGCACGCGGCTTGAACCGCTCGGCATAGGTCAGGGCATCGCAGAGGATCAGACGGCCTTCCGCATCGGTGTTGAGCACCTCGATTGTCTGACCGCTCATGCTGCGCACCACATCGCCGGGCTTGAGGGCCTTGCCATCGGGCATGTTCTCGCAGGTGGGGATCAGCCCCACCACGTTGATGGCCGGCTGCAATTGGGCCAGGGCGCGGAAGGTGCCCAGCACGCTGGCGGCGCCGCACATGTCGAACTTCATCTCGTCCATCTCGGGCGCCGGCTTGATGGAGATGCCGCCGGTGTCAAAAGTAATGCCCTTGCCCACCAGAACCGTCGGCGCCTGAGTCCTCGCCGCACCGCTGTAGCGCAGGACAATGAAACGAAGCGGCTCGTTCGAACCCCGCGCAACGGCCATGAAGGACCCCATGCCTAGGCGGGCTACTTCGCGCGGGCCCAGCACCTCGACCCGCATCTGCTTGAACTTGGCCAACTCTTGGGCAGCACGGGCCAGCAGCGTGGGAGTAGCATGGTTGGGCGGGCGGTTACCCCATTCACGCGCCAGCTCTAAGCCCTGTGCCGTGGCCAGCGCTGTCTCAAAACTCCGGCGTAAAGGCGCTTGGGCCAAAACGCCCAGAAGCAGCTGCTGCGGCCCGGTTGGACCGGGCTTGGACTTGGTCAGACGGTAGGTGTAGAGCGTCTCGGCGCAAGCCATCACCGCAGCCTGCACCATCGGGGCGGCATCGGCCCCTTCGCTCGTCAACCATGAAAGACTGACGATGACTTTTTGAGCCGAACTGGTCTTGATGGAGGCCATGGCCGCCGTGACCGCAGTTCTGATGTGGCGCGGGGTACCGGCGCCGACGCCGGCCAAGATCAGTTTGGTGGCGCGCAAGCCCGATAGCTGATAGGCGTGCAGCAATTTGCCCGGCTCAGCCTCAAAATGCCGGGCCTTGAGCGCCTGTCCAATAAGGCTGCTCAGGGTGTCGGGCTGGGTTTTTACACCTGAAGGCACCAGCACAATCAGGACATCGCAGCGCTCGGCTGCAGTCCGGGGGCGGCTCAGAGTCTTGAGTTCAAAGTCCATAATCGAGGCTCGGGTTAACAATCATCCAACAACAGCGCTCCATGTTATTCGAATCGTCCCTTCGCAAAGAACTGGCGAGAAGCTTCGGAGCAACGCTGGTCGTTTTAGCGACCATCATTTTGACCATTGTGCTCATTCGCACCCTGAGCCTGGCCTCCAAGGGCCAGGTCAACCCGCAGGATGTGATCTTGCTG